>CAYOBD010000297.1:0-2816 GCA_964402005.1 uncultured Eggerthellaceae bacterium | reverse complement strand
CCCCCCCCCGCCCACTTCTCATATCAGGCCTCATTCCGCGCGAACGGATCGAAGTTTTCGCGCAAGCAAGTCGGAGTGCTTCGAACTTAGATTTTACTATACGCTGATTAGAGAATCTGACAGCGCATATCCCCATGCCATTCCTACATGACATTTGCCATCACTTCTATTCTGCACAGCATTATTACCCCATTACTGATATAATGCACCATGCAGCGAAAGGGGCGGGTATGAAGTACTGGGGGAGCCTGCGACGCGATCGGGTCCGCGCGGGAACGGTCACGCTGAATATGGTCATCGAGTTCTTGGAGAGCATCGGATACGAAATCGTCAGCAGTCCGAACACGAACTCAACGATAAGCATGGTGGCTACGGCCGCGAACACGCGATCGCTCAATGACGAGCAGGGCATCTGCGGAACGATATTTCTCACGGAGTACAGCGGCACCGCACGCGAAGGACGTCTGCAAGTGGACGAGCGCGCTAGCTCCTTCTTGATTGTCCTGAAAGACGACGCACAGCTGCCAGCGAAGCCCACGCAAGAAGAGCAGCACATTCTTGCACGCGCGATAGTAGTGCGCCCATCCGTCGACGGCGCAACGATAGCCCAGCTTGAAAACGACGTCGCGAATTACATCATCTCAATCGAGCGTTTCTCGGCTTGCCTAGCCCAAAGCATGAACTCCACGAATCAATACCAGGCGCTTGTAGATGTGGCGGAGGATTTCTTCGGCAACTTCATCAGTATCGTCGACCCCAACAACATGCTCTTGGCCTATACGAAGCACATCGAACCCATCGACGATATCAGCCGCTCGCTTATCAAGCATCGGTACCACACCGAGGAGATGCTCGAACGCGAACGGAAGGAGAGCCACCTGTCTGCACGCATGACCGGACAGGAAAGCGTGTGCGTATTCCCACCGAACGAATACACTCCCGCTGCAGCTGTGACCTCACCGATCATGGTCAACGGCAATTACGCGGGCTATATCGTCATGGCATGTAACATCGATGATGTACAGCCTGGCACCAAGGATGCGTTCGCGCTGTTCGTCTCTTTCTGCGACAAGGTTGCCTCGCTTCGCAACGATATCCCTGCAGGACGCAATCCGTATTCGCAAAACCTGCTGATTACCCTGTTGTCGCGCGAATCCGTGGACTCGCTTTTCGTCGACCATCAAGCGCATCAACTAGCCATCCCCACCATTGGGTCATATAGGCTGATCCGCATCATCTGGCCCGATGACTGCTCGGCCCAGCTGCCCTTCTACGTAGACGAAATCAACCGCAGCGATCCGAACACGCGCGTGGCCGTGCGCTATGAAAACTCTGCCACAGTATTGGTGTACGCCGACGATCCCGCAGGCCTTAAGGCAATCACGGCGCGCGTCATTAACAGCTTCCCTGCCAACAACGCATATAAAATCGTCACTTCCGAGGTACTTTCCTCGCTTTTTGAAATCTATTTCGCCTATCGCTCACTCAAGTGCGTCGAAAAATACGAGGAAGCCATCCTGCGCTATAAGGAGGAACGGGCTGGAGACAAACCCATCATGCTCACGTTCCGTGACGCATTCGCGTTCTATTGGAACGATCCGCTACGCGATGCATCAGTCAGCAACTATGCCGTCACGCATATGGTGATTAACGACATGGCACGCATCGATGCCGAAAAGCGAACCGACGACCTGGCATTGCTCGAGGCATTCCTGATAAACGAGCGGAAAGCCTCAACGGTCGCCGAGACGCACCATCTACATCGCAATGGCGTGCTCTATCGCATCAAGCGCATCCAAGAACGCTACGAAATCGACCTGAACGACCATTTGACGCGCCAATACATACTCGCCTGCCTGCGCATTCGCGCCGTCGTGCATGGCACCTCCTTGCTGTAAGCGCATAGGGCAAACGCGCAAAAATGCGCTAAGGAACGTATGCATTCGGCATATTGCGAAACCATGCGATGGATAGCTATGCCCCGTGCCATATCCACCCCGCCGTTGCCAGCCATCTGTTTCTTCTGTAATCTTGCGCGCAATCAGCCAAAATGCGGGATAATGCACATTGGTGCATTTAATTGGCAAAAAACGGAGCACGTGCACGACGAAAGAGGGAACCATGGGTATCTTCTCTAAGTTCGAGGGCAAGATGGAAGATACGTTCGAAGGCGCAGCAGGCGTAATGTCGAACGCCCCGATAGCCCCCGTCCAAATCTTCAAAAAAGCCGAAAAGCAGATGAAGCGCGGCATCATGGTCGGCGCTGGCAAGGAGTTTGCGCCCACGCTTTACACCGTGCTTATCAACGAGGGCGATGACCAGCGCATGTTCGGTTATTACCCCACTTTGGCCGGCGAAGCCGAAACATACCTTGAAAACAGAGCCGCCCAAGAAGGGCTTATCATGGACGGCCATCCCCTTGTGCGATTTGTGGTCGACGAAAACCTGAAGCACGGGAAATTCGAAATAATCGCCGAAATGGTCGCAGCGCCTATCGTTGCACAGCTGCGTCAGGAGGAAATGATTCGCTACGGCATCGCCTCCCCCGCACAGCCCCAAGGTTATGCCGACGATGCTCGGGGCGGCGCTCCCCAGCAGCCTGGCCGCAAACCGCCGCTGCCATACGTTCCCGAAGAAGAAATCGACCGCTCTATCGACTACGGTGAATATACCTTCAACAGCGAAGACTTTGAAGGTTACAGCCAGCGCACCAGCCAGCCGCTGCCCGAGCGATACGAGCCCGCGCCTGAATACGAAGCGCAACCTGTCTACGATCAGCAGCCTGCGTACGAGCCGCAACCTGCGTACCAGGCTCA
>CAYOBD010000296.1:0-2825 GCA_964402005.1 uncultured Eggerthellaceae bacterium | reverse complement strand
GCGCATTTGCTTATTTGAATTAGTAGTATCGCTACTGCTGCTATGTACCGCATGGCTGTATGCCGACCGACGAGCCGGACACCATGCCGCACAGAGCCGAGCTGATGACGGCCACCTTAGCCGCACCGCCCGACGACCAGCCGGCGATCTTATTCGCGAGCGAGATGAAGAACGCTGCGATGCCCGTGCGCTCGAGGAACGCACCGAAGATGATGAATAAGACGATATACGTGTAACAGACGTTGATAGGCGTCCCGATCACGCCCGATGTGGTGTAGAACAGCTTGTAGACCACGTTGCGCAGCATGAGATAGCCATCGCCGTTGCTCGCTCCGAACTGGTTGTAGAACGCATAGATCAAAAGCGCGGCAACAACACAGAGGATAGGTATGCCGACGCATCGGCGACAGAGCTCCACCAACGTAAGCGTACCCGCTATGCCGACGAATATATGGATGGGCTGGATACGCGTCGACAGACGGATGATATCGAGCGCGTTGAAAGCGAAATACAGGAAACACGCAGCGCCTATCGCCATGATGACAATATCGAACCAGGGTATATGGTTAGGACGCACCTTGCCCTTGCGTGCCGGATAGATCAAATAGCCAACGACGACAACGCAGGCCAGGAACCGTGCAAGTTTGGTTTCGGGCAGTTCGGTCGAAAACAGCGTCATGCCGATGCAGTAGACCGAAAACGCCGCCATCAGGATGCCAATGATGACCTTGGGCTTGCCAACCCAGATGCGCGTGTTGGACTCGCGGTCGTATTTGCGCATGATCTCATCGACGTCAGCCTCGGATTCGGCTTTGCCAGCTGCAGCCTTTGCCTCAGCCTTATTGGCAGCAACCTTGGCCTCGGCCTGTGCTTTCTCCGCCTTTTCGCGCGCCTTGGCGGCTTTGCGCTCACTTCGCTCAGCATCGGCGGCAGCGTCGCGCGCATCATTGGCCGTTGCGATGGCGTCTGCATACGCAGCGGATTCCTCCGCGGCATCGCTCGCGTTTTCCGCGGCATCCATCATGAATTCGTCTTCAGCGAAGTCTTCAATGACATGCGCAGCAGCAGCGGCCTCTTCGGCAAACCCCACGTCGACAAGACCGGCATCCTTGTCCTTATTCTTCTTAGTGAACAAACCCACGTGAAACCTCCCACATAAGAGCTTTCGCCAATCCTTTCGCCCAGGCGCCGAATCTGCAGCGCGCATTCCTAAACCGCGGTGCCCGCGCGAAAAGAAGGCGGTTCCTAATCCCCGATGTGATGGGAAAGTCGCGATGGGGTTTTCGCCCCACCGCGACTTTTCCAGAATCAATCAGTACTTAGCGCTCTGAATCCAAGAGCAGACTAGGCGGTCGGAACCTCCAGACCCTTCTCGGCGAAGAACTTGGCGGCACCGGGATGATACGGAACAGCGGTCACAGAAGCGGCCTTCTCCAGCGAGAACTCCTTGAACTTGTCATGGGAGGTCGCCAGCGTATCCAGGTTGTCGAACACGCTGCTGAGGAATGCATAGACGTCATCCTCGGACACCGTGTTTGCAGCGATGATGACAGCACCCACCGACAGAGTGGCGATGTCCGCATCCTGGCCAGGATATGTGCCAGCCGGAATGGTGGCCTCGCTGTAATACGGCGAAGCAGCAACCAGAGCGGCGGTATGCTCAGCATCGAGCGCGACCAGGTAGAAGTCCTTGGTGGCAGCCAGGTCGGAGACAGATGAAGGCAGCGTCGATCTTGCCGTCCTTCAGAGCCTCCGTGCTATCGGCGAAGCTCTGATACGTCGGGGTGATGTCGCTTTCGGTCATGCCGTAGGCACCCAGGATATCGATGGCGTTGAAGTACACGCCCGAACCAGCAGCGCCGATGGACACGTTCTTGCCCTTAAGATCGGCAACCGTCTTGATGTCGGGATTGCAGGTAACGATCTGGACCTGCTCTTCGTACAGGCAGCCGACCGTGGAGAACGCATCGACGGGAGCGCCCTCGAACAGATTCGTGCCGGTGTACGCATAAGCCTCGACGTCAGCCTGGCAGAAGCCGAGCTGAGCCGTGCCGTCCTCGATCTCCTGGACGTTAGCCTGCGAACCGCCGCTGGAAACGGCCGTCACATCAAGGCCGGCCTTCTCGCCAGCGTTCTGAGCCATGATGGTGCCCAGCGCATAGTACGTGCCAGCCTCGCCGCCGGTCACGAAACGCAGACCGGAGGCACTCGCTGCGGCAGGAGCAGCAGCAGGAGCGGCAGAACCCTCAGCCGGAGCAGAACCCGCATCCGAACCGCCTGCAGGCGCGCTACCGCCACCGCAGCCGGCCAGGGCAATCGCGAGCGCAGCGGCCGCTGCGAAGGCGATAAAGCCCTTCCTTGTTACAGATTTCTTCATAAACCCTTCCTTCCCTTTACTCTTTACTCTTTCTCTCCTCTGATTTCCGGCACGTCATACCACATTTATGCTGGTAACACTCGTGCCGAACCCTTGCGAAGCGCTTGGGATTTGTAAGATTATACCTTGTGCTATAGCTTACTAAAGTAAAAAGTTGGTAAATGGAGATTTGCAGGATGCTGCGAGGGACGGGTGAGCCAACGGATCGCAGCTCGGAACTGAAACGCATTGTGCGTCGCCTCAACAGGGAGTTCCGAGCCGTCGTTTTCGTGCATCCTCGGCGCTGCTTGCACGAGATTGACGGTTCGGAATCGATTTCCGGGCTTTGACAAAGAGCGGTTTTCCATAAGGCCTGGTGAGAAATTACATATCGAAACACTGGGCAGTTCCGAACCGTCGTTTTCGTGCATCCTCGGCGCTGCTTGCACGAGATTGACGGTTCGGAATC
>CAYOBD010000295.1:0-2830 GCA_964402005.1 uncultured Eggerthellaceae bacterium | reverse complement strand
AAGCTCCGCAACCAGATGCGCGCCGAGATCATCAAGCTGCGCCAGCGCCTCAACGCCACGTTCATCTACGTCACGCACGACCAGACCGAGGCCATGACGCTCGGCGATCGCATCGTCATCATGAAGGACGGCGTGACCCAGCAGGTGGGTACTCCTCAGGAGGTCTTCGATCATCCCGCCAACCTGTTCGTGTCGGGTTTCATCGGCGTGCCGCAGATGAACTATTTCGATGCAGAGCTCGTACGCGAGGGCGATGGGTACATGGTGGAAGTCGGCGACATCACCGTAGTCCCAAGCGAAGAGAAGCAGGCGCGCATGCGTGCGAACGATGTGCAATCATGCCCCATTACGCTGGGTATACGTCCCGAGCACGTGTCGCTTGTCGATAAGGGGCCGGGGACGCTGGCCGGCACCATCGACGTGTCCGAGATGATGGGATCTTCGGTGCATCTGCATCTGAGCTCGCTTGGCCAGGACGTCATCGTGATTGCGAAAACCACCGATATCGACGAGGGCCACAAAGATGGATTCACCAACGGCGACGAGATTTCGTACACATTCAGCGGCGATCTCATCCATATGTTCTCGAAGGACGACGAGAGGAACATCGAGTACTGATCGCGTCCAATCGGTGGGCGTATCGCATATCTTCGAAACGAATAGAGCCGCGCCGATAAGCGCGGCTCTATCATCATTCCAGGACGAAAGCGACTTTATGCCAGTGCGTGCTACACGAGGATGATGATGGGGGTCCCGTCGGTGGAAAGCATGCCGCTGTTGATTTCGATGGGTTTGCCATCGATTAAGTTGACGTAGATGCCGCAAGGCGCTTCGACCTGTATTTTGGCGGCCAAACCGCGCAAGCTGAACACGCCTAATGCACTGCCCCAGTCTCCACTGCGCTCGAGGATGGCGATATCGTGCGCGTCGTCGGCGCGTGCGGAGAAGAAGTCATCGCACCCGAGCGTTTCGTGTTTGACCTGTGCGAGCCGCTCCATGATAGGAGAGAGGTTGTTGCCTGTATCCCACATCACGGGATCGCGATCGAAAAGCGTGACGGTGTGGTCGCTTGCGACCTCTTGACCGGCGTAGATGAGGGTCGCTCCCTTGAGGAAGTAGATGAAAGCCGTCAGATTCTCAAGCGAGAGCCCTCTTGCGAGCCGTGCTGCGATGCGCGGTGTATCGTGATTCTCCAGATAGCGCAGTTTGTTGAAACCGCGCGGATAGGCATTCTCTTGGAAGTCGACCAAATCGAGGTAATGAGAAAGGGGCGCTGTGCCCTCGAGCCATCGATCGAAGGCGGTTTGGATATCGTAGGCGTATTCGATATCGAAGACGGTATAGACCTCGGCGTCGGTTGCAGCATAGAGGCCGCGTCGACGCATTTCTTCCCCGAACTCGCGGTGGATCGTCTCGGCAAGCCAGACGCAATCGGGGCGCACCTGTTCTACCGCTGTACGTGCCTGCTCCCAGAAGTCGACGGGCACAAGCGAAGCCACATCGCAGCGGAACCCGTCCACGAAGCGCGCCCAATAGCAAAGCGTCTCTATCTGGTAGTCCCAGAGCGCGCGGTCTTTGCTGTAGTCGAGGTCGATGATATCGGTCCAGTCGCCGACGTGGTTTCCAGGGCTTCCGTCGGGCTTGCGATAGAACCAATCGGGATGCGTTTCCCATAGGACCGAATCGGGAGAAGTGTGGTTATAGACCACATCGATGATGGATCTCATACCCTGTGTATGGATGGCATCTATCAGAGCTTTGAAGTCCTCAAGAGTGCCGTATTCGGGATTGACGGCACGATAGTCGCGGTTGGCATAGGGGCTGCCGAGCGATCCCTTGTGCGCCTTCTTGCCGAGCGGATGGATGGGCATGAGCCAAATGATGTCGGTGCCGAGCGCCTTTATGCGCGGTAGATCGGGAATGATTGCGCGGAACGTGCCCTCCTGCGTGTGGTTGCGCACAAAAACCGAATAGATTATCGCCTGCTGCAGATCCTTGTTGATTGCATGCTGCATCGAGGCCCCTTTCTGTACGGATGAGCACATTGTGTCACAGCTTATCGCGCATTGCGGGCGTTTTTCGATATGGACTATGAGCTCTTCAGCGTCAGCGGTACAAGTGCAGCATGAGCTTAACAAGCAGATTAACCTTATTAAGGCAACTTGGAGAGGCATAATTGTTTGCAATGGAGCTACTGGCCTCCCGAGATAGCTTCGACCTGCTCGTCGGAGAGTTCCACGCCTTCAGTTTTTGCGAGCTCTATCAGCTCGTCTATGCTCTTGCAGGCTTTTGCCTTCTCTTGCTGTTCGGGAGTCAGGTCTTCGTAGTTCATCGGTACCTCCTCGATTGCTTTGACGAAGGCCTCGGGGCGGCATTTGAGCGCGAGCGAGACCAGATGCTCGCGGCCGGCGCCCTCGGGGAAGGCCCTGTGCACGTACCTCATCACGTGGTAGAGGTCGAGCCCCTGCTCGATCGACCCGCCGACGCCGCCGAGCCCGCTGTTGACGCACCAGCCGCCGCCATCGGATGCGTAGTGGATCCGCTCGATGTCGGCCGTGTCGTAGTCGGCGGCGATGGTGGCGCGCATGCCGGCGCGCATCTCCTCGGCCGTGCCGACGGTCGCGAACAGCGCGACGTTGCCCCGAACGCCCCGCTCGCCCTCCTTGCGCTTGCCGGCGTAGACGCTCCCGCCTTGAGCTCTATCGACGACTTGGCGCGCGCCTGGTCGGCGAGGAAGCGGCTTATCGCCTCATCGCGCCGCTCAGGAGACTGCAGCGCGATGTATATGCCGGCGCACTCGGCGAACACGTCCGCCTGGCTGATTCCACGC
>CAYOBD010000294.1:0-2849 GCA_964402005.1 uncultured Eggerthellaceae bacterium | reverse complement strand
GACACCGCCTGCGACCAAGCCGGCGATATGCGCCATGTCCACCATCAGGTAAGCGCCCACACCATGCGCAATCTCAGCGAAACGCTCGAAGTCGATGATGCGCGGATAAGCGGATGCGCCCGCGACGATCACTTTCGGTTTGCATTCCTCGGCAATGCGGGCAACCTCATCGTAGTCGATGCGCTCGTCCTCGCCCAAGCCGTAGGAGACAGAATTGAACACCTTGCCCGAGAAGTTTGCCTTCGAACCGTGCGTCAGGTGACCGCCGTTGTCGAGAGCCATGCCCAGCACCGTATCGCCCGGTTTGATGATGGCCGCATATGCGGCGTAGTTCGCCTGCGCACCCGAATGCGGCTGCACGTTCGCGAAATTTGCATTGAACAGCTTGCATGCGCGGTCGATTGCCAGCTGCTCTACCGTATCGACCACATAGCAGCCGCCGTAGAAGCGCCTGCCCGGATAACCCTCGGCATATTTGTTGGTAAGCACGGTGCCCATGGCCTCCATGACGGCCTGGCTTACGATGTTCTCCGATGCGATCAGTTCGATGGTGCCCCGCTCGCGGCGCAGCTCGGCGCGCAGCGCCTCCGCTACTTCCAGATCCTGATCCGCCACGTGCGCAATGCGACTCTCCTGCATGCCTGCTCCTGTTCTCTTTCTCTAAGACGCTAAAAGACGCGTTTCGCAATTGTGCCTTACGCTTCGTCCAATGCAAAGCGCATATTCGATGTTATGGAAAAACGACAAAACCGTTCGCCGTTCGGCACTCGCCGACCGGCAACACCGGGACGCGACCCTGGGTGGCACTGGGGTCAAGCCCCATTACCCCATTAGTTTTCCAACGCCATGATCTTCGCGACGCGGCCCGTATGGCGACCGCCGGCGAACTCCGTCTCCAAGAATGTGCGCACGATGGCGCGGTTCGTCTCATCGTCCACGAAGCGGCCGGACACGGTCACGATGTTCGCATCGTTGTGCTCGCGCGCAAGCGCCGCGAATTCGGGGCTGGTCACATTGGCCGCGCGGATGCCGTGCACCTTGTTGGCGGCCACCGCCATTCCGATGCCCGTTCCGCATACGAGCACACCGCGCTCCGCCTCGCCCGCCGCAACGTCTGCCGCCACGAGCGCCGCGAAATCCGGATAATCCACGCGCGCATCGCTATCCGGTCCGCGGTCGATCACCTCATGCCCCAGCTCGGCCAAGTAAACGCGCAACAGCTCCTTTTCCTCAAACCCCGCATGGTCGCTTGCAATGCTGATCTTCACAGCTTTCCCCTTCCATAACAGATACGCGCCCATAGTACCAAACGACCGCCGCGCAGTGCGCCGCAAAGGTCAATCGCATGCGACGAACCGCAGAAGACCTGTTGCCAGAGGGTTTGTTGCCAGCGGGTTTGTTGCCAGCGGGCCCGTTGCCAGAAACCCTGTTACCTATTGATCATGTCGCATGGCCAAACACTACCTGTGAACTGCCAATTCGCGAAATCGAGAACATCGCCTTCTATACGATAGCCCAGCAGGCTCTTGATGGTGGCACTCTCATCGTGCGTAATGTAATAGAAATCACGGATGCGCTGCTCGTCTTCGGCATGATCGGAGAATGTCGCCTCGTAGCCAGATGCGTCCTGCCCCATAGCCTCCAAAACGGTGGCAAAGAAATCGGCATGGCTTACCGGCGCCGAAGAAACCTTCACGGGGGTCGATTCCGCATGCGGCTCCTTCACGAGCATGATGGGCGACGTAACCGTTTCGGGCAGATCCAGCGAAGCCACCCAATCGCCATGGTCGGCTGTGACGATGATCGTCGCATCGTCATAGATGCCGAGTGCCTTCATATCCTGAAGATACGTATCGACCATGCGCAGCACACCGCGGGCCTGTTGTTCCTTCGAGGTATTGCCTTCGCCCACGTAATCGCCGTTCTCATCGATGATGAACGGGAAATGGTCGCCTTCAAGATGGATGATCCTGAAAGCCCCGGGTGCACCGTCGTCCGCCGTCGAAAGCCCAAAATTCTTCAGCCTCCGATAGTACTTCGCATCATCCATGATGTATTTCGTGTCGCTTGGATCATCGTCGTCGAAAAACTCCAGAGCCTGCTGATTTACCTCATCGCTGTAGAAGCGGAATCGCTGCTTCACTATCCAAGGCGCATTGCGGTACAGCGCCGCTTTCACCAAAGACTTCAGAGCACCCACCGCATCGATGTGCACGGTCTCGACCGGATGCGCGTTATCCAAGTGCGCATACACCTCGGATTGCAGCTGATCCTTGCTCAGGAATTCCGCGCCGAATGTGGTCGTATACACGCCCACCGAATACCCCGACGCCTGCAGCCGCTCGAGGAAATCGCCTTCCGTCCAACGCGTGACCAGGAAATCGTTGACATCTTGCCCTTCGGCGGGCACTTGGGCGGTCATCAGATACGGCAGCGCAAATCCCGTCGGGATCATGACACCTGCCGAGTCCCGATACCATGTGAAGCCCTCGAATTCGGAAAGCAGATCGGGATCCTGCTCGACAAGCGCGTCCATTGTGCGCGTATCGAAGTAATCGAGAATGAACACGACGACGTTGTCCTGAGCCGAAAGCTCGAACAGCCCCTCTTCGGTCACGGCAATCGCCCCTTGGGACCCTGCCGCGTTGTTGCTTTCATCAAAGAACAGGCTGATAACGCCCACGCCCTGCACCACGATGAGCACGGCGGAAAGCACCACCGCAGCGGCGCGCGCTATTTGCTGCCTGAGCACCGAGAATACCGCCACAAAGGCCACGAGTGCAATCCAAACCACAAGCGAGACCACCATCATGGTGCCGTGATCGCCCCACCAATCGACGATGCGCCCA
>CAYOBD010000293.1:0-2860 GCA_964402005.1 uncultured Eggerthellaceae bacterium | reverse complement strand
GTTGGGGTTGCATCCGTACTTGAGCTCGAGTTCGTTCATGAAATGATCCTTTCGATTTCTTCAATCTTTCAGGTCGGCCGACGTGGCCGAACGGGTCCGCTGTTCGGCAGAACGGCGCAACCTCTTAGTCGCCCAGATTCTTGTTGTACAGCTTCACTTCGCCTTCGACGTTGGCGTACAGCGACACCTTGTTGTCGGCGTTGAGCGCAGCCCACACCTCATCGGGATCGGCCAGCTTCACGGGAATCGGCTCGCCAACGAATGACGGGAGCGGACTGCCATCTCCTTGATATGTGCTGATGAAATAGCCCATACCATCATCGGCGCCCTCATAGGCGAAAAACTCGCGGATGCAGCGGCCGTCATCGCCGTGCTTCAGGATGGACAGCTCGAACGACCAACCAGGATGCACGATGGCAGAGATGCGCGGCGTGAAATTCGGCGCATCCGGCTCGTACTCGCGGGCCATGCAGCCGGCGAAGAAGTCGTTCTTCTCGACGATGGTATCGGTCTGGTCGCCGTTCGTCACGACCAGATCCTCGCCCATCACGCGCACGGGATGGTAGATGATCAGGCTCGGATCCTCGACGAGCGCCGGGTCGTGCGCCTCCGTGCGGATGCCGTCATCGGTTTCCGCGAAGATGCGGTTGCGGCTGTTTACCGACCGCCCCATGATGAAATAGTACACGCGGTCTGCGCCCACCACGATTCCGCGTCCGGGATACGGATTGTTCTTCAGAAGCTCGACCAGTTCCTGCATACGCCCTCTCCTTTCGGTCGCAAAATATGCCGCTTCCGATTATACCGACGGGCGGCCAAGCGAATGGCGGGAAATGCGTCGACGGGCAGAGGTATCGTTGCCGCTGCGGACCGCCAAGACCATGTCCTCCTGCCCCGCTCGATGGTAAACTTGAAACGATATAATCTGACATTCGAGAAAGGGCGTTCACCATGGGTCTCGCATGCAAGATTTCCGGCCATAAGTGGAACGGGTGCACCTGTACACGCTGCGGCGAATATCGCGACGAAGAGCACAAATGGGCGTTTGCGGCCTTAAAATCAATCGAAGCGAAACAATGCCGCGAGAAGTGTACGATCTGCGGCAAGATGCGCGATGTTGCGCACGATTGGGACGGCTGCACATGCACCCGCTGCGGAGCATGGCGCGATGAAGAACACAAGCTCAGCGAATTCAAGCCAGCTGATGATAGTTGCTTATGGACGGTGAACCGCATCATTGCGAAATCCGAGGACATCCATGTCGCCTCATGCTCACGATGCGACAGGGGTTTCGCCTTCCCGCACCGTCTCGAGAAGATAGGCAATTGCAGGGGGCGCTGCAAAGACTGCGGCGCCGAAGCCGACTATCACGTTTTCGAAGCTGGCGTATGCAGAGAATGCGGAATTGAAGAAGAGCAATACTGCTTCGACTTGATCATGTCCGGAGCACGGACTTTCATCGAGCGCTACTTTGAAGCCGATGGCTCCGTGAATGGCACCTACGGAGACCGCATCATCAGCCTCGAAGCGCTCTTGAGGCTCGCCCGTGCAAAGAAAAACTACTCCGACATAGATGAGATCATCACGAGGCTTTGGATCATGCAGAATCGGGGCGTAAAGCCATCGCCTTCAACGGAACAGGAACTTTTCGCCGCCGCCTGCGATGACGAAGACATTCGCTTGCGTGAAGTGGCCCTCGCCTTGATTGCAGACGAAGGCCTCAAAGCCAAAGCTAGACCGGATATTGAGCGCGAGCTAGCCCGAATCGAATACGAGAATGCCATGATTGCTGCGGACAGCGGCCTCGGCCGCTCGGGATAAGCAGGGTAGCACGCGCCCGCAGCGCCAGCTCATTTCGCTTTTCCGAAAAAGAGCCACCGAAACTTGGCTGCGGTGGTCCATTCTGCCGTTCGTTTGAACGACGTCCTACTCCGCCCAATAATCGGTCGGCTCGTATTTCTTCACCAGCTCAAGGCGCAAAGCCTCGATGGTGGAGCAATTGGCGATGACGGTGGCCGGCTCGCCCGCCTCGGCGACTTCGCGCACGAGCGCGGCGTAGTCGGTCTGGACGCGCATGCGCTCGTCGGGCAGGCCGGCGGCGACCAGACGTGCACGCATATCCTCGTGGCACGGACCGCCCACGATGGCGCGCGTTTCAGGACCGATCAGCTTCTCGAAGCGCACCCCTTCGATCCAGTCGGTATAGATGCCGTCCATGATCTCGTTGCCGAGCATGAAGACGTAATTGCGCGGCAGCTCGCCTTCGGACGCGATCATGTTCACGAGCTGATTCGCGCCGGCCGTGTTCTTCATGAGCAGCAGGCGCATCGGCGCGCCATCGATATCGAAGATCTCGAAGCGATGCGCCGCATGCGTGAACGACGCGAGCGCGTTGGCGGCTTGCTCGACCGTCAACCCGAGCGTGACCAGGCCCGCAAGCGCGGCTGCCGCATTGTAGGCATCGTAGCCCGCCCGGATGTTGACCGGCAGCGTGAGCTCTTCGCCGTGCATGCGCACGGTGATCTCGCAGCTCTTCTCCTGCTTGGCGCCCACACCCGTGACGGCCACATCGAGCTTAGGGCGCGCGTTGCCGCACAGGGGGCATGCATACTCGCCCAGATGGGCGAACGTGCGGTGCATGTAGCCGAGCGGCCCGCCGCACTTGATGCAGGCCACCTTCTCGTCGAAGTCCGCGATGCCCTCGTCGTAAGGGTCGCACTCCATGCCGAACCAGACGACCTTGTTGGGCACGGCATCGGCAATCGAGGCCGTCACCTGGCAATCCGCATCGAGCACGAGCACCGTGTCGGGCGATTGCCTTATCGCCTCGATGATGTAGTCGCGCGCGGTCGTCCACGTG
>CAYOBD010000292.1:0-2882 GCA_964402005.1 uncultured Eggerthellaceae bacterium | reverse complement strand
AGCATCCGCCTCAAGGTTTTCCCGCTATTGCCCCATGCTAGAATGGCAGCGCTCCATATCCGACCGATTTAACGACAATTACCGCGAAGAGCGCTTACATGCCAAAAAGAACCCGATCAGCAAACGTACGAAAATCACCCGTGCAGCTTACGATACTCGCGGGACTGTGGACGACCTCCATTTGGATCGGCTTGGACATGTATCTGCCAGCGATGCCCCATATGGATGAAGCATTCGATACCTCGGAGACGCTGGTAAACCTCACGTTGCTGATGTTTTCCATCGGCTTGCCCATAGGAGCCCTTGTCGGCGGCGCGCTTTCAGACAAAATGGGACGCTGGAAGCCGACCATAGCGGGCGGGGCGGTTTTCGCGGGCTCCTGCATTCTCTGCGCCCTCTCGCCATCGATTTTCTTCGTCATCGCCCTCAGATTGCTGACCGGCCTCGGCGGCGGCGTGGTATGCGCCACAATCATGGCCGTGCTGAAAGATTGCCTGGAAGGCACCCAGCTGGAGCGATCGGTAACGGTGACGCAATCGCTTGCCATCGTGGGACCCCTGGTTGCACCTTTGCTCGGATCCCTTCTGCTCGAGTTGTTCTCGTGGCAGGCGATTTTCATCGCGCTCGCGCTGCTGGGATTCGCATGCCTGCTCTGGTACCTGCGCGTTGGCGAGACGCTACCTCCAGAGAAACGCGCGGACACGAGCCTTGTCGGGTCGCTCGGACTTGTGGCGCAGGTTGCCCGCAACAAGCACTTCACCGTGCTGCTGATCGCGCTTTGCATGCCCATTTTCTCGTTCGGCGCATTCGCAGCCACCTGCTCTTATGTTTATATCGACACGTTCGGTCTTGCTAACGCCCAGTTCAGTCTGCTCTACACGATAACATGCGCCATGGCCATCGGCGGCCCGTTCATCTATGCGGCTTCACGCAAGAAGCTCGGCGACAAGAAGGTCATTCTCATGGTATGCGGCATGCTGGCTGTCTCCGGACTGTGGACGCTGGTACTCGGGCCCCTGGGACCTATCGTGTTCATGGTGGGCACATTGCCGTTCAACGCAGCCGAAGGCATGGCGCGCCCCTGCGCCTACCTGGTGCTTCTTCAGGCGGAGGATGAGCACGTCGGATCCGCTTCGGCGCTTATCCACTTCGGGTTGGGAGTTTTGGCCGCCCTCGGCACCGCCATCGGATCCTTGCCATGGCCGAACCACATTGTCGCAACAGGCCTCCCCATCCTATTCGGCAGCATCGTCGGATTCTCCCTGCTCGCCGTGCTGCTCTACGCCATGAAGTCGCGCATCCTCGACTGATGGCTGCGGTGACCCGTTGCCTCCTTCTTAAGATTTCGCGAGCAGTTTACTCCGCGCTTTTTTCGGGCGAATGGTAAAACAGCGTAGCGATCAGCGCAAGCGCATTGAAGACCGCCACGCACAGCAGCATGTGCTGATAGCCCGCCATGCCAGGCGCCGACGCAATCAAGCCGACGAAAAGCGCTGGCGCCACCGATGTGCCTATTTGCCGCACGAGCGTAATCGTGGCGATGGCCGATGTGCTGTCGGATGCGCCCGTGTTCTCCAAGATCATGTAATTCGTCGGTGCGCCCATGGCCATGCCCATGCCGGCACCCACGATGACCAGACCTGCGACCAACGTCGCAGGCGACGGCGCCATTGCAGCAATGAACGCCAGAAAGAGCAGTCCGACAATGGAAATCGACAAGCCTATGATGAGTACGCGCTTCGGTCCGACTTTATCGATGATCTTCCCGCCGATGGGCGTAATCACGAACGACGGCAACCCGATTGCGAGCACGTAGTAACCCCCCGATCCGAGCGGGTCGCCCATGGCGAACTCGGCTAGCTGCGGCACCAGCACGAGCGAAATGACGAAGCATCCGATGAAGAACGACACGATAAGCGTAATCACGATGGGACGGCTATGCAGATACTCCATATGAAACACCGGATCGGCAGCACGGTGCTCCACCACGCGAAACGCCAGCAATGCAGCGAGCGCGCCGAGAAGAGGAACCCAAGTGGCAGGCTGGGCGAACGAGGAGCCGAGCGCGGTGAAATCCAGGGCTTTCACGCCGAGCAAAAGAAGAAGCACGAGCAGGGCAAACAGGATCGAACCGCCTACATCCATTTTCGCGACATTGGCTCGAGATCTGCTCTTCGGCAACAGCGCCAACGCGGCCACGATGACGGCAACGCAGAACGGCACGCACAGATAGAACATGGCCGGCCATCTGTCTATGCCGAACGCGCCAACCACCGCGCTGCCTGCCACTGCTCCGAGCACATTGGATACGCCCGTCACAGCTGCGGCTACTCCGAGCGCCATACCGCGCTTTTCGGGCGGAAACGTCGTGCCGATTTCCGCATTGGCCACTGGTATCATTCCGCCAGCGCCTGCCGCTTGGATGACGCGGCCGACCAGCAACAGGGCCAAACCCCCTACTGCCTGGGACATACCGCACATAATCGCACCGATGCAGAAGATGCCGACGCAAGCCACGAACACATGCTTGCGCCCCCGCTGGTCGGCAATCTTTCCGATTATCGGAATCAGCGCCGCATAGAACAGCGTGTAGATGTTGATCATCCATATGCCGAGCGTATCATCGATGCCGAAATCCGCTTGGATGACCGTGCGCACGGGCGATATCATGCCCACGTAAAGACCGCCGATGAGCAAACCTGCCAGATAGATGGCCAGAATAAGCCCCAGCCTATCCCTTGATTTCTCCGCCCTTTGCATCCGAGCCCTTCTGCATCAACCTATTACGACGCTCGGTATTCTACTGCTTGTTCGAATGACGGGTTTGCCACCCATGAAAAACCGTTCCTGATGGAAAACTGTTCCTGGAACATTTTTCCATT
>CAYOBD010000291.1:0-2882 GCA_964402005.1 uncultured Eggerthellaceae bacterium | reverse complement strand
AGACACGGCGCGGGGAGACCCTAACTCAACAGGAGTTCATCCGCTTGGGAGCTGCGCTGTACACCTCGGTTGTTTCTTTCAAAGCTGTGCTTTAGATCTTGGCCATTTCCTCAACGCAACGCTCATACCAGAAGTCTGCGTTGGGAGGGCAGTATTTGGCGGCAGCATCGTACGAGACGGTGTAACCATAACCGCGGGCAAGCCCTTGCACGTGGTCGTAAATCGCTTCTTCCCAGGAGCCCCAGCTCTCCGAGCCCCAGCCCCAGGCGTTGCAGGGCAGGAAACATGCTTCACCCTTGCTGCTCTCGATGCACGATATGGCAGGCGACCAGCGTGGGTCTACACCGTAATCCCACGCGGCGCTTGCGAATGTGGTTCCTTGTCCGGAAAGGGGCGATCCCGACAGATAGGCATCGATCCTCCCTGCCCACTCGGCGACGAACGTTGCCTTGTCGGTGCTCCAATCCGCACCATCCGAAGTGGCAGCTGCAGCGGCATCGGATGCTGCACGCGTTTCCTCTGCGATTTTCTCGCTGCTCGGTGGTTCGGCTGCTTCAGCATCGGAGCCTTCCTCGCCCGATTGCGTCGACCCCTGCGCGGAATCGGATTTCGCTTGGGCCGCTGCGGCCGCTGCGGCTTGTTCTGCCTGACGGCGCGCCTCTTCTTCAGCCTTGCGTTGCGCTTCGGCGCGCGCTTCCTGGGCTGCTATGAGGGCGGCTTCGGCTTCGTCCTTGCTTTGTACGGCGGACAGGCGAGCTGTGTCGAGTTCGGCCTTCGTCGCCTCGAGTTCTTCTTTCATCTCCTTAAGACGGTTGATTTCCTGGACATTCGTGTTGGCAACGTGGTTTACGTACTCGATATTGTTCAGAAAATCGGGCAAGCTTTCAGAGCCGAGCAGGATATCGAGGATTCCATAGGATTGCTGCTGCGCCTTGTACAGTTCGCGCGCCGCCGCATCGCTTTTCTTCTGCTGCAGCGGTATCTGGACTTGCAGCTCTTCGTGCCTGTCGGTGTTCTCTGCGTGCGAGGCTTCCACTTCGGCGACATGCGCTTCCGCTGCCTCGAGTTCAGCGGCGGTGCGTTCGATTTCAAGCTGGAGCTCGTCGGGCGTCGGATTGGTATCGATGTCTTCGGCCTGCGCAATGCGCGGCGCAACGCATAATGCTGCGATAAGGGCGAGGGAAAGCGCACTCAAGCCGGCAATAGCGCCGATCGAGCGCCTGTTGGAGCGCGGTATGTTTTGTGTCGCCATAATTGGTGCCTTCATGCTGCGGTTGCCAACATTATACGGGACGTGCAAAGGCGCAGGCATGCGCCCATCAAATGCGCATAGGCGCATCCGTCTTGCGGAATCCGTCGTATCCACCATTCGACATGCGATGAGGATGTCGACTTAAACTCCCTTAAGTGCATCTGTGCGTTGAATCACTATAATAGGAACGTTATGTTCGCAACTGATGAGGAAGGCGCACCATGAAGCCTTACAACCCGCAAGAAATCGAACCGCGTTGGCAGAAGGCCTGGGAGGAAATGGGCCTGGACGCCGTACCGCCCGAGTCGGACAAACCGAAGCGCTATGTGCTCGAGATGTTCCCCTATCCATCAGGCGACATTCATATGGGACATGTGCGCAATTACACCATCGGCGACGTGCAGGCGCGCTTCTCGCGTATGAACGGCTACGATGTGCTGCATCCGATGGGTTGGGACGCATTCGGTCTGCCTGCGGAGAATGCTGCCATCAAGCACAAGAGCCATCCTGCGAAATGGACGTACGCCAACATCGATACGCAGAAAGCCAGCTTCAAGCGCATGGGCTTCTCCTACGATTGGGATCGCACCGTGGTGGCATGCGATCCTGAGTACTACCGTTGGGGCCAATGGATTTTCCTGAAGTTCTGGGAGCGCGGCCTGGTGGAGCGGCGCAATTCGCCGGTGAACTGGTGCCCGGGCTGCGAGACTGTGCTCGCTAACGAGCAGGTGATCGAGGGCCGCTGCTGGCGATGCGACTCCGAGGTGCAGAAACGCGACCTGACGCAGTGGTATTTCAAGATCACCGACTATGCCCAGGAATTGTTGGACGATCTGGACCAGCTGAAGGGATGGCCGGATCGCGTAAAGCAGCAGCAGGCCAACTGGATTGGGCGCTCGGAGGGCGCTTCGGTCGACTTCGAGCTGGTGCCGGACGAGGCGTGCGCGGGCATCCAGTCTCAGACCATCACGGTGTTCACGACACGTGCGGACACGCTGTTCGGCTGCTCGTTCTTCGTGCTGGCACCTGAATACAAGGAATTGCCCCAGTTGGTCGCAGGGCTGCCGCAAGAGCGTGAGGTCCTGGAGTTCGCCGAGGCTGCTAAGAAGGTAACCGCAGTCGAGCGTGCGCAGGGTACGCGTGAGAAGCATGGCGTGTTTACCGGGCGCTATGTGATCAATCCCATCAACGGCGAGCAGGTGCCTGTTTGGGTGGCCGACTACGTAGTGGCCGATTACGGCACCGGTGCGGTCATGGCTGTTCCGTGCGGCGACCAGCGCGACTTCGAGTTCGCCCGCAAATACGACCTGCCCATCATCCCCATCATCCTCAAGGAGGACGACCCGCTGTTCGAGAAGCTCAACGGCGAGCAGGGCCGCGTGGTGACCGAGGTCGACTGGGAAGAGGCCATGGAGGCCGAAGGCGTGCTCGTGCAGTCCGGTCCCTATACGGGCTTGGTCGGCGGCAAACACTCTGCTGGCGAGGATGCCGTGGTGAAAGCACTCGAGGATGCAGGCCGCGGCCATCGCACGGTCGAGTTCCGCCTGCGCGACTGGCTGATCAGCCGTCAGCGCTACTGGGGCAACCCGATTCCGGCCATCCACTGCCCCACCTGCGGCGTGGTGCCGTT
>CAYOBD010000290.1:0-2906 GCA_964402005.1 uncultured Eggerthellaceae bacterium | reverse complement strand
CAGGGTGAAACACTGCAAGGCGGAACAGGGCGAGCCTCTATCCGATTCCCGATGGGACAAGAATTCGCCCCTGTACGGAGGACGCGATGGAAACGATCTTCATCATAGGCGGTATGGGAGCGGGCAAATCGACCGCACGCAAAGCGCTGGTCGACCTAGGGCTCCCCTGCATCGATTTCGACGAGATCGGGCATCGGGCGCTGGAGTGCCCCGATGTGAAAACGGCGCTTGTCCGTTCATTCGGCGACGATGTGCTCTGCGGCGCGACCGTGAATCGTACGGTTCTCGCACAACGCGCCTTTTCGGACGATAAAGCTACCGCGACGCTCAACGCCATCACCCTACCCTGCATCTGGCAGCTGTTCGAGCAACGCATCAACGAACTCGAGGCCTTAGGCTGCCCGGCCGTCGTAGTAGAGTCATCCAACTTCCAAGGACGCGACGGGGGCATCGTGCGAGATGGGGATATCGTCATGGCCATAACCGCTCCTGAAGAGCTGCGCATAGCCCGCGCCGTTGCAGCAGGATGGGACGAAGACGATGTGCGGCAGCGCATCGCACGCCAAGCAACCGATGCCGAACGGACGGCCATGGCGGATGTCATATTTGACAACAGCGGTTCTCCTGCCGAGCTGCGGCAAGCCGTTCAGGATTGGTGGCGCCAACGATCAGCGCACATGCAATGACCTTGGCGGGAACGGGCATCTCAAAAGTGTGAAGCCCGCTCAATTCACCCAGCCCCTATGCGATGTAAACGCTGCCGTCCTCGGACAGCTCCACGCGCAGTGGGCCCCCAAGGCTCGCGAGCGCGATGCCGAGCAGTTCGCCTTCCGTGCCATCGGCGTACGTCACCCGCACGTCGTAGAGGTCGCCGTCCGCATCGTAGTGAACAAGGCAGCGCATCTCGGGAACGAGCCGGTCGCCCACAGTAAAGGGGTACGATTCGTATTCGGCTGGTTCGCCGCCGCTTGCGGAAGGACGCAGTTCGATTGCGAAGACCGGCTGCATCTTTGCGCCATTCTCAAGAATGAAGCTTGCACTTGCGGCTGCATCGCCTGCCTCGACGGTGTAGGCAGCGTCTTCGGATACATCGGGCATGGGCACAGCCGCCTCCGCCGGAGCGCTGGACCCTTCGACCTGCTGAGCGTCTTCTTTCTGAGCATCGCCGCCTCCTTGCGAGCATCCTGCCAAGCCGACGATACCTAACGTTGCAGCCATCAGAAGCGCCACTGCTCCGATTCCCATCGCACAGAAACTCGATTTCATCTTAACCATAATTCGCTCCGTTCCGGATGATGCGAAATGCATCGGATCGTTTCGCATCTCCATCCTCGCGCCTTCTACGCATCCAAGCGGAGCTCCATGATGTAGTCATCCATCACGAAGCCCTCGCCGATATCGGTAACGACCGCATCGATCGTCTTGAACCCAGTGCCCTCGTAGGCCCGAATTCCCAGAACATTACCTTTATTGACCGTCAAATACATCGCTTCGAGTCCGCGCGCAAAGCACAGATCCTCGTAGAACTCGATGGTGCGCCGCGCGTAGCCGCGCCCGCGCTCATCGGCGAACAGATAGATCTTTGAGATGAAGAACCGGTTGGTCTCTAGCTCGTTATGGCCGCCCGTGAAGCCGACGATGCGCTTCTGCGAACCATCCCCGTCTTGCTCGGTCACTACCAAGAACCAGTACTCGTAATCGTGCTCGGCCATATCACGCGTAATGGCCTCCAAGCTCTGAAAATGCTCGATCATGTACTCTGTCTGGGCGGTGCCGATATGCGCCGGCCAGTACTCGCGCCAGATCTGCCCTGCAATGTGCGCAAGCATCTCCTGGTCAACAGCTGTTTTCACAGGTATGAACGATACCGACATATTTTCTCCTGCTCCACTCGAACCCGATTATTCTATCAGAGGCCCCAACAACGCCAGGCAAGGCGACGCGAGCAAGAACAGGCTTGCATCAGAACTGCGCATAGATGAAATCAGCCGAACCCGAGAAGTCGGAGAACACAATGAAATAGAACACGAGAAGCAGCATAGCGAGACAACCTGCTGACAGCAGGATGGCGGCTAACACGGAATGGTCAGCTACCCAGCGCTGCACGCGGCCGGTATCGCTCTTTTTCGCCATATCAACCTCCTCGGGTGACAAAAGGAACTATCCCCTCTGTCACCTTTCCTTCGTGAAATCGTAGATGGCCGCTTCAACATCAACCCAGCCGGTCCAACCGAAATGAACCTGGTCATGAAGGAAGTATTTCTCGTATTCCTTGTCCGAGAAATCTGCAACCGCCACACCATAAGCATCGCAAATCTGCAGAATATGCTCGTAGCAAGCACGCCGCGCAGACGCATCGATACCCACCCAGTCGTAATAATCGCCCGAAATCGGAGCCACGATTACGAGCGGCTCGAGCCCGCTTTCCTGGCACACGCGCAGAAATAGGCCGAAGTCATCGTATTCAGGTGTATCGGAGAACGTTTCGCCCGCCAGGCGATCCTTGATCTGGTCCTTGTACACGCCGACATTGTTTTCGTAGAAATCATCGTCGAAGCCCCACTCGTTGGTCGAGCGCTCCTTGGCGTCTTCGATTGCATGAGCGCGCCATTGCGCGAAATCGGGCATCGCGATCGGTCGCGTATCGCGCTCGATACCCGCCTCAGCAGCTTCGCCCAGGCTACTGCGGAGGCTCAGGTCATCCGCGAAGGCATAGGCGGCATCGTTTATCCAAGCCAGCGCGTCCCCGCGCGCGCCAGCGCGCACCACCGCGTCATCGATACCCTGTTCACGCAGGCGCTTTTGCACGTAATCCTTGCAAGCATCGCTGATGGAGGCATTATCCATGAACGCACGGTAGAGCGGATACGATAAACGCGTCTGGAACAGCGAATCATCCAAGCGGC
>CAYOBD010000289.1:0-2920 GCA_964402005.1 uncultured Eggerthellaceae bacterium | reverse complement strand
GTGTGCTTGGTGTGAAGCGCGGTGTCGAGGTCGGCGCCGTCGTCCATGATGATCTGCGGGTTCGTGGCGACGACTGCATCGATATGGCTATTGTAGGTATCGGCATCCTCGCCGGCGATGGCGAGGACGTCCACCCCAAAGTCGCGCACGAGCGAGGCGGCCGTGTCGTCCTGGGTGGAAAGCGGGTTAGACGCGCACAGCGTCACCTGCGCTCCCGATGCCACGAGTGCGCGCATGAGGTTTGCGGTCTCGGTGGTCACATGCATGCATGCGCCGATGCGCACGCCCTCCAGCGGCTTTTCGGCGGCGAAGCGCTCGCGGATGCGTGCGAGCACGGGCATGTCGCGATCCGCCCACATGATGCGTGCGTATCCGGCGTCTGCCAGGTTGATGTCTTTGATCTCGTAAGGCATTGTGCTCCTCCTTTGAAGCGATTTGCGTTGGCTCTGTTTGCTTTGCGCATAGCGTACCATGTTCCGCCCATCTGGGACGCATGCTCCATGTTCTGCCCATTCATTGTGAATCATTGGGGAGTCTCCCCAATGATTCACTAGCGACGTTTCGCATTCCGCTGTGCGAAAAGAGAGTGAATCCGCGACGCGAACCCGGTAGGTTTTTGCAAAGGCCGGGCGGTTACCGTGCCCGTATGGGGTGAACAAGGAAAAAATCCGCCGATTGCTGGGTGCGGTCGGCGAGGTGGCGGCCGAAACGCTGTGGCCGACCCGGTGCGTGCTCTGCGAGCAGCCGGGCACGGTGCTTTGCGGGCGATGCATGCGCGGATTGCCGTATCTTGACTGGTGGCGAGCTTGTCCCCGGTGCGGAGCGGCGTTTGGCGCCGTGCAGTGCACGTCGTGCGATGCGGTGTCGCTTGCGCGGCTCGGTCGCGCGGAGCTGCCCTACGACGGTTGCGTGGCGGCCACGGTGTTCGATGATGCCACCACGGGGCGCATCGTGCGCATCTACAAGGATCACGGAGAACGTCGCCTTGCCGGCGATATGGCGGCCTGCATGGCACGCTGTCTGCCGCCCGCTTGGGATTTCGACTCAATTGCTTATATTCCAGCCACGCTTTCGGCCTATCGCTATCGGGGCTTCGACCATGCGCGGCTTCTGGCCGAGCATCTTGCAGGTTTGCTGAAGCCCGATGCGCATCTTTCCGGGCAGTGCCCCGTTTCACCATCCGTTATCGAGGCATTCGCTCGTCCACAATCACGTGACCAGCGCAAACTATCGCGCACAGAGCGTTTGCGCAACGTCTCCGGGCGCTTCGTTGCCAATCCTGAAGTATGCGCCGGCAAACGCATTCTGGTGATCGACGACGTGAGCACGACGGGCTCGACGCTGCTCGATTCTGCCGATGCGTTGCGCGCCGCGGGCGCGTCATGCGTGTATTGCATGACGTTTGCGCGGGTATGAGTGCCGATATGGTAGACTCTAATGGTTTCTTTCGGGTCTGTAGTTGCGGGGCGGCAACGCCCTCAGTCCATGGCAGATGCGGTCGAAAGGACCCACGTAAACCTGCGGGAGACCGCAGGCGAGCACGGCGCATTCTAGGTGTAAGTCGCATCGCCCGTTGGATATACGCGGCACACCGTCGCGGCGGGTGAGAGGGCGCAAGGTGCAAGCTTTGGCCCCAATGCGCGAGTGTGGGGGCGAAGACTAGGTCAGCCGAAGGAAACGCTTGGAAACATGGAGGAGCATCTGGGGCTTTTCCATGCCCGTCGTGCGATACCGACAGCGTCTGCGAAGACGGAGGGGTGGGAAACGCACGATGCAGAAACGGACCAGGGAAGTATGGAGGACGACCGAATGAAGCCTTGGAAGTTTGCCGCGGCGATATGCGCAATCGCAGCACTGGCCTGCGCAATGCTGGCCGGATGTCAGACACAGACCTATACGCCCCAGCCTAAGGAGCAAATAGTTTCGGCATCCGCGCTGGGACAGGATGGCACGCTGCGCGTCGGCGTGAACGCGAATTCGGCGCCCTTGGCGGGTTCGCCCCAGGGTTCCACGCAGATCATCGGCATCGATGTTGACGTTGCCGCCTATCTTGCCGATCAGCTCGGACTGAAGCTTCAAGTCATCAACGTTGACAACGATCCTGAGGCCGCGCTTGCGGCTGGTACGGTCGACATCGTGCTCGGCGTCGATGCATCTGTGGCCGACGCCACCTACTGGCGCAGCGAGCCCTACATCGGCAAGGGCGTTGCCCTGTTCGGTTCTGTCAACGAATCCGCCATTCCCACTCCAGGTGATTCGAGCTCGAGCATCGCCGCCCAGGAGGGCACTTGGAGCGAGAAGCGCGTGATCGACCTGTTCGGCGCCAATGCGCTCGTTCGCGTTGACGGCCTGAAGACCGCTCTCGAAAACGTGAGCCAGGGCACGGTGCGCTACGGCGCGGGCGATATCCTGGCCGGCACCTACCTGTCCGATTACCCCGACTACGATGTCGATGTTAAGGCGCTTGCACTCATGCAGGATCCGAGCGGCTACTGCGTGGCCGTTTCGCAGTCTAACACCGAGCTGTGGACCGCGATTGAGGGTGCGCTGCGCACGCTCAAAGACGGCGGCATGATGGACGTCATCGAGACGAAGTGGCTCGGCGCTCCCATCGACCTGAACAGCATGACCGTTCTCAAGACCGGCGTCGATTCAAGCACCGCGACCAACAACAAGCCCGCGGCGGAGCCTGAAGGCGAAAGCGAAAGCAGCGAAGGCGACAGCGGCGAAGGCGAAGGTGAAGGCGAAGGCGAAGGCGAAAGCAGCGAAGGCGAAGAGTAGAGCGAAGAGAACTGGTAGCAGCCTGTGGTCGATCCCATATTGATTAAAGAACTGCGCGCCCTGTTGGGGGCCCCGCCGGGTGTCGCGAAAGTTGCCCAGTGGGAGAACAACGCCGTTCGCCAAGGCGGGGCAGCCCACG
>CAYOBD010000288.1:0-2935 GCA_964402005.1 uncultured Eggerthellaceae bacterium | reverse complement strand
CATCATCCTGTTCATCGACGAGCTGCATACGATCGTCGGTGCCGGCGCGGGCGGCGACAGCTCCATCGACGCGGGCAACATGCTTAAACCCGCCCTTGCGCGCGGTGAGCTGCACGCAATCGGGGCAACGACGCTCGACGAATACCGCAAGTACATCGAGAAGGACGCTGCGCTCGAGCGCCGCTTCCAGCCCGTTGTCATCGCCGAGCCCACGGTGGAAGACACCATTGCAATCCTGCGCGGCCTGAAGGAGAAATATGACATTCACCATGGCGTGCGCATCACCGACGGCGCCATAGTTGCGGCCGCTGAGCTTTCCGATCGCTATATCTCGGATCGCTTCCTGCCCGACAAGGCCATCGACCTGATGGACGAGGCGGCGAGCCGCTTGCGCATCGAGATCGACTCAAAACCCGAGGAGCTCGATGCAGCCGAGAGGCGCCTTACGCAGATGCAGATCGAAGAGCAAGCGCTGCAGAAGGAAAGCGATGATGCCAGCAAAGAGCGTCTGGAGAACCTGCGCCGCGACATAGCCGCTGCTAAGGAGGACCTGGCTGCAAAAACCGCTGCCTGGGAAAACGAGCGCGACGTGATCGTCGACGTGCAGACGCTGAAGACCGAGCTCGACGATGCGCGCATCGAACGTGAACGCGCTGAACGCGAGGGCGATCTGGCGCGAGCTTCCGAGTTGCAATACGGCATCATCCCGCAACTGCAGCAACGGCTTGCGCAGGCCGAGCAGCAGCTCAACGATCGCCAAGAGGGCGATGCGCTGCTCAAAGAGGAAGTAACCGAAGAGGAAATCGCCGAAGTCGTGTCCGCATGGACCGGTATCCCTGTGGCCAAGATGATGCAAGGCGAGATGGAAAAGCTCGTCGACTTGGAGGATCGCTTGCATGCGCGCGTGATCGGCCAAGACGAGGCCGTTACCGCCGTCGCTGGTGCCATTCGCCGCAGCCGCGCGGGGCTGGCCGACCCGAACCGTCCCATCGGCAGCTTCCTGTTCTTGGGCCCGACGGGTGTGGGCAAGACCGAGCTCGCAAAGGCCCTGGCCGAGTGCCTGTTCGATACCGAGCGTGCCATGATCCGCATCGACATGTCCGAGTACATGGAGAAATTCAGCGTGCAACGCCTGATCGGTGCGCCTCCCGGATACGTCGGCTACGACGAGGGCGGCCAGCTGACCGAGGCTGTGCGTCGTCGTCCGTACAGCGTGATTCTGCTCGACGAGATGGAAAAGGCACATCCGGACGTGTTCAATGTGCTGCTTCAGGTGCTCGACGACGGTCGACTGACCGACGGACAAGGTCGCGTCGTGTCGTTCAAGAACGCGATTATCATCATGACGAGCAACGTCGCGTCGCAGGCCATCCGCGAGTACGCACAGCAGGGCACGATGGGCGATGAGCTGCAATCCATGATGGAGGCCGACCCCAAGGAGGCCGCCGCGAAGCTCGCGAACCTGCAGAGCATGATCAACGACGCACTGCGCGCTACGTTCCGCCCCGAGTTCTTGAACCGTATCGACGACATCGTCACGTTCAAGGAGCTGACAATCGCCGATATGGAACCGATAGTGGACCTGCAGTTGGCAGATGTGCGCAAACGGCTCGAAGACAGGCGTGTGACGCTGGACGTGACGCCTGCGGCACGCGAAGCGCTGGCTATCGACGGATTCGACCCGGTGTACGGTGCGCGTCCGCTGAAGCGCCTGATTCAGCGCGAAGTCGTCGACCGCATTGCCGATCAGGTCGTTCGCGGCAACTTGCTTGAGGGTGACCACGTGTGCGTGGACTCCAATCCCGAGGATGGCTACACGTGCCGCGTTGAGCGCCCGCTCGATGTCGACGATTGGGATCTGTCCGAGCTGGCATAACAGGCTGCGTGCGCTGCAGCGAGCTAAAAGGAAGGAGTTCCCTTTAGGCGACGCGCTATAATGGCATTGCCTATCAAAAAGGGGTGGTAAGAATGACCGAGAGAATTGTCGACACGCCCATCGATGCCGATGTTCCTGATATTCCGGAGATTCTGCATCAGGTGCTTTCCTGGTGTCTCGACGATGCCCGTCAGCGCATGGATGCGGGCGAAGAGATAGCGCCATTCACGGCGTTGGTGGCGGGCGACACCCTGTTCACCGAAGAGCATATCGCCGACGAGCCCGATGAGTGCTACGAACTTGCGCGTCAGACTGTAGAGCATGCGCAGGGCGCTGCGACCTATGTGTTCTGCTACGACGGTTACATCAACTTGGAGACCGAGATGCTCGATGCGATCGTTGCGGAAGGCGGCATGCCGGGCGCGGAGAATGGCTATGCCATCGGTTTGGTGTACTCCGTCGGCGACGATGGCACAGTCGAGTTCGCGCCGGACCCGGTCTATCTGGGTGAGGCTCCCAACTTCATGGTCAATCTGAATCCCGACGACATCGCTCCCGATTTCGAGTCATTCGACGAGTCAGAACCAGACGAGGAATAATACAAGCGGGGCGAATTCTTTCGCCCCGCACGCATTCATGCTGTAGGCTGTTTTGAGGTTGCCCGCGCAGGCCGCGGGCTGCTTCGTTTCGCGCGCATTCGGGTCGCGAGCTGCTCCGATGTTGCGCATTTGGGTCACAGGTCGCTCCGATGTTGCGCACTTGGGTCACAGGCCGCTCCGATGTTGTACGAGGTCGCATGGCCAGTGCGAAAAACGAACGAATTCAGGATGACAAACATGCGATTCTCGCGCGATTGCGCAATATGTTTCTGACGGTTCTCATGAGAGAGGCTCCCTTTATGGTGCTATCAGCGGCATCGGGGGGCAACATTTGTCAGCCTGTTGTCCCCCAGCGCCGCGCCATAGTGGTGGGATCGGTGCGAAGGCGATGCCCGCGAACAGGGCAAAAACGGAGTATTTATTGTGAAGACCGTCCTTGTTTGCTAGAATAAGCAGGCTG
>CAYOBD010000287.1:0-2947 GCA_964402005.1 uncultured Eggerthellaceae bacterium | reverse complement strand
AGACCACGACCTGCTCCTCACCTCAGACCCACCATGTCGAAACCAGTCGCCCCCGGATTGTTCGGGACCCGATGTGGCCCCAGGGGAGTGCGGCTCCACCTTGTCAATGTGCTGCCGGCCGCGCGGCCGGATATCGTATTATAGGCTGCTCATAGTGCATGTCAAGGCGTCGCCGAATGACGAGATGATGACAAAAAGTCAGTGCTTTTTCCATGCGGAGTCCGAAAACCGCAATCCGATGAATTTTGCGAATTTGCGATTCGTCAGATTGCGGTTTTCGGACTCCATGCGCGGCAGCGGTGGGTGCCGGCTCCCTTCGCTCGTTTAGCATGCTGATGGAGCCGGCCTTTGCAGCCCCAAGAGGGCCCTTTCATGCGGCCTTTTCGCATCGGGGCGCAGCGATCAGGACGCAGCGATCGGGGCACAGCGATTAGGGCGCAGCGACGGCTCCGGAAAGCCGGCGTTCGCGGTAGTCCTTATAGTTCGTGTCGTTCACCTGCACGTGCGTGTGGTTGCCGCCGACGCCCTCGGGGGTGAAGAAGCCCAGCTGCACATCGTCCAGATCCTTCTCGATGTCGCGCACGTGCGATATCGGGGTGATGCCCGCTTCCACGCGATCGCCCGCCTTCACGAGGGGGTCGTACGTGTGGATCAGCACGCAGTCAAGGTCGGGCCGGCCCGTGGGTTGGATATGGATCTCGATATCGTCGACTTCGCCCTCCAGGACGTAGTCGCGGATGAGCACGACGGTGCCGTCGACAGGCGAAACCACGGTGGTTCCTGCCAAGCCGCCCACGTCGATGCATGTGTCGATCTCCGTGTCGGCCGTGTCGCGCCACAGATGCAGCGCCTCGGTATCGGCCCAGGCGCCCGCGGAGCCTTCCTGATCATGGTTGATGCGCATGGTGCCATCGTCGGCGACGCGTTCGTAGTCGGCCTCGGGAAGATCGGTGGTGAGGATCAGGGCATAATCGTTCGATGCCTGGTGGAATAGCACACCCGTCAAGTCTGCCATGGCTATGGGGCTGTGCAGGTCGACGCCGTTGCATTGGGCGATTATCGGGGTGCGCGCCTTCTCCTTTGCCTCGGCATCCATGGTCGCCTGTTCGAGTGCAGTGGGCTCCGTGTCGTCGATTGCGGAAAAGACGGCTTCTTGGACGTCTTCGGCGGATGAACTGGCGTTCTCGGCTGGTGCGGAGACGATGCCGAGCGCCTGCAGCACTCCTTCGGCGAAGGGCGGCCGCAGAACCAGGATGGCGCCTGCGGCCCCTGCGAGCACGATGAGGATCAGGATGATGGCAACTGCGGCTCTCAATCCCGTTCGCGGCTTCGCGGGTACGGCTTGCGCTACAGGCGTGGGAGATGTCGTCGGCGCGACTGATGCGGGCATGGGTACAGGGGCGGATGCCGGTGCAGACGCAGGTGCGGGCGCTGGTTCGGGTGCAGGAGCAGACCCGACTACGGCAGCGGATTCAGCCGCAGGTGCGGCCGCAGTTACAGTCGCGGCTTCGGCCGATGGCGCTTCAACAGGTGCGACCGGTGCAGCCTGCTGCTGGGCATCGTTCGCCGAAGATGCGTCCCGTATGTGTTTCGCGTGCCTTGGCATGCGCGCTCCTTCAGGCGGCGAAGGGCCATCCCCGCCGCCATCGCTTATCTGCGCCGTGTGACGCGTGACGATGCGCTGGGTTTCAGAAAGTCGAGCTCACCGAAGATGTCGTCGTAGACTCCGCGCAGCTCGGCGGCCGCCTGCGCGCCCTCCTTGGCAAGTGAGGTGAAATCCCCGGCAGCTTTCTTCACCTGGCTCGATGTCAGGCCGAATCCCAGATCTTCGTCCTCTTCTTGATCCTTGCTCTTACCATCTTTGATCTTGCGGACCGTGTTCTTCGCGGCAGCTGCTGCCTGGGCGGCGCCTTCTCCGGCTTTGACCGACAACTTGCCGACCTCTTCACCTGCGCGCCGAACGAATGGCTGGGCGCCTTTGCCCTTCGCGGAGACGGGGGCTGATGGGGAGTCGTCGGGCGCCTCGACATAGGCGTCGGCATCCACGCCCTCGTAGTAGTATTCGGTTTCGGTTCCATCGGGTTCGGTCAGGGCGAATCCGATTTCGTTTCCGTCTTCGTCCTCGATGTAGTAGGCCACGTCTTCTTCGGAAAACTCCAGCTCGAAGGGCTCGTCCTCGAAGGCTTCGTCTTCGGCATCGGCCTGCGACTCTCGCGCCGCGCCTGCTCCTGCCTCGTCCTCGGCATCGGCTTCATCTATTTCGACGTATTCGACGTCCTCGTCCGAGTAGTAATACTCGACCTCATTGCCGTCCTCGTCGTACAAGGCGACGCCGATTTCGTTGCCGTCCTCATCATCGATGTAGTAGGCCACGTCCTCTTCGGAGAATTCCAGCTCCATCGCATCTTCGCTGATGCTTGTCTCGGTCATGGCTTTCTCCTTCCATCGACGGTTGAGCTAACGGTTGCGTTGCCGGTTGCGCTATCGGCTACGCTACCGGTTGCGCTAACGGCTGCGCTCTTTGAGCGCGCGGTCGATTTCGCGCTGAGCATCCCGCTTGGCGATGCTTTGGCGCTTGTCATGCAGTTTCTTGCCGCGCGCGACGGCAAGCTCGATTTTGACCAGCGACCGTTCGTTGAAATACATCGATATCGGCACGAGCGTGAGGCCCTTTTCGCGCACCTTCTGCTCGAGTAGACGGATCTCGCGGCGGTGCAGCAGCAGCTTGCGTTTGCGGTCGGGGTCGCCGTTGGAGATGCTGCCGTGGCTGTAAGGTGCGATGTGCACGTTGTGCAGCCATGCCTCGCCGCCGCGGATCAGCGCGAAACAGTCGGTCAGTTGGCAGTTGTTCTCGCGCAGCGAGCGCACCTCGGCCCCGGTCAGCTCGATGCCGGCCTCGTAGGTCTCCAGTATTTCGTATTCATGCAGCGCGCGCCTGTTCTTGGCG
>CAYOBD010000286.1:267-2958 GCA_964402005.1 uncultured Eggerthellaceae bacterium | reverse complement strand
GCCGCAATTTTCATCCAGCGCCTGGACCGAATTTGCGGCTACAGGCGCTCGGCGGGCGGCGCTGGAATCCGCGACCTGGGGATTCGCCGCCGAATCGCCTCCGGGACGGCCGCTGCGGGCGTGTAGCCGCAATTTTCATCCAGCGCCTGGACCGAATTTGCGGCTACAGGCGCTCGGCGGGCGGCGCTGGAATCCGCGACCTGGGGATTCGCCGCCGAATCGCCTCCGGGACGGCCGCTGCGGGCGTGTAGCCGCAATTTTCATCCAGCGCCTGGACCGAATTTGCGGCTACAGGCGCTCGGCGGCATTAAAGAACATTAAGAAGGGGTGCTTGCAGAAGGGGTGCTGGCAGAAGGGGTGCTGGCCTGCGTCAGCACCCCTGAATAGAACCGCTATCTGCCCTATGGGCCGCTGGCGGCTGCGCTACTGTTCGCGGCGCTTCCTGGTTGCGAGCAGAAGCAGCGCCACCGCACCCATCGCAAACGCGCCGAGGCCTGGTCCCCTGGTCCCCTGGTCCCCTGGTCCCCTGAGCTCCCAGCCCCCTGGTCCAGTCCATCCATATCGCGCATGTATAATGTGCCCCATGTATACGACGTGGTACGAGAGCATATCCGAGCGAATGCGCGCGAACGGGGCTGCGCAGGTGCTGCGCGTTGCCGACAAAGTGCTGGTCTATGCGTTCGCCGCAGCGTTCGTCGCGACCGCCATATGGCTCGCAGTGACGCAAGACTGGCGGCTTGTGCGATTCCTCTGCGTGCCGGCGGCGGCGCTCATCCTGTCCACGGTGCTGCGCATGGCCATCAACGCGCCACGGCCCTATGAGCGCTTTCCCATCGATCCCATCCTCGATGGGAACACGCGCGGCAAATCGTTCCCCTCGCGGCATGTGGCCAGCGCTTTCGCAATCGCATTCGCATTTTTCTGGCTGAACCCAATTGCAGGGGCCATCGCCTGCGTTGCCGCTGTGGGCGTTTCCTGCACGCGCGTCTTCGGCGGCGTCCACTTCCCCCGCGACATCGCCGCGGCAATAGCGCTGGCAGCAGTTTGCGCCGCCGTCGGTTTTATCGCGATTCCGTAGACAAGCACAAGCGCAATTCTGTTGGTGAGGTGGCACACCTCCACCGTCGCAAATCGCAAAAAGTCAGCGAGGGCGCCTGCAGTGCGACAGATTGCCCTGAAAGCAAGGCGCATTGGCCTTCTGGTCATGCGCCGCAGCTTGAAAGGGAAGATGGCGTGCCACAGGCGGCCGCAGCGGCAGCAAATTCCGTCGGCCGTCAGGCTGACTGAACTAATAGAATTCGGGTTTCATCTCGCGCGACATCAACGTTTCGCTTGCTTCGCGAGGATCGACACCCTCCCAGACCATACCGCGCACGACATCGGTTATGGGCAGCTCGACCGCGTAGCGCTCGGCAAGCGTCTGCAGCGTGCGGCACGCCTGCGCACCTTCGGCCACCATATGACGCTCCGCCTCGTATTGCTCAACGGTCACACCGCGCGCGAGCGCTTCTCCGAATGTGCGGTTGCGCGAATGGCGCGACATGCAGGTGGCAATCAGGTCCCCCGTGCCGGCAAGCCCCATGCAGGTCATAGGATCGCCGCCGGCCGCCGTCACCAGGCGGCTCATCTCGGCCTGGCCACGCGTCATCAGCATCGCGGCGGTGTTGTCGCCGAATCCGAGCCCGTAAGCCACGCCCACGGCGATGGCGATCACGTTCTTGAATGCCGCGCACAGCTCCACGCCCACCACATCGTCGCTCGTATATACGCGGAAATCTTGCGACCCTAGCAGCGCCTGGAAGAACTCGGCCGTCTCGGCGTTACTCGACGCCACCACCGTGCCCGCCGTCACGCCATGCACGATCTCCTCGGCGTGATTGGGTCCGGACAGAGCCGCGAAACGCTCTTCCCCGCCGATCACTTCCTCGTAAATCTGCACGGGAAGCAACCCTGTGCCCCCTTCGACGCCTTTCGTGCACACGACAACGGGAACGTCGGTGGCCACGCCGGCATCTGCCAAGCGCCCCGCGGTCTCACGCATGTGCTTCGAGGGAGTGACGACGATGACGGCATGGGCGCCCTCGAGCGCCTGCGCAACATCGGAAGTGGCCTTCACGCGCACATCGAGCTGCGCGTCCTTCAGATAATCAGGGTTTCGATGATGGGTGTTGATGCCATCGGCCACAGATGTTCGATGGGCCCATAGCATCACGTCATGACGATTCGTTGCGGCCACCTGGGCAAGCGCCGTACCCCAGGAACCGGCGCCTATAACGGCGACTTTCATTTCGTATCACCGCTTTCTGCAGCGCTTCCGTCTTCGGCTCCGCTGCTGCCGCTGCCGCCAGCGCCGACGCCGCCATCAGCGTCCTTATCGCCCTTATGACCGATAGCCAGCTCGGTGCCCGCGCGCAGACGGGCGATGTTGCCCCGATGCGCCCAGACGACCAGAATGCCTGCAAGCGAGCAAATCGCCCACGCAGGAACGTTGCCCCAATACGCCCAAATGGCGAACAGCGGCACCGCACCCGCCGCGGCGATCGACCCCACAGACACGTACTTGGTAATCGCGACCAGCGCCGCAAACAGCACAAGCTCCAACACGGCGATAAGCGGCCCCATTGCGACGAACATGCATGAAATAGACGACGAAGGCCTTGGAAAACTCTTCATGAAGTATTCCAATCTTTG
>CAYOBD010000286.1:0-256 GCA_964402005.1 uncultured Eggerthellaceae bacterium | reverse complement strand
ATGGCCCAGAATGCAGGCAAGGAACGAGATTGCGAGCAGGATCTTCGCGCCGTACGGATCGACTCCCATATAATGCGCGACAGCAATCGCCACCACGCCGGACAGAATTCCCTTCGCGAAATCGAGCAGGAACACGACATAGCCGCCGACCTTGCCAACGGCGCGGATGGCGTTTGTCGTTCCGATGTTGCCCGAACCAACCTCACGCAGATCGCGCTTGTACACGCCTTTCGAGATGACCACTCCCCAAGGAATG
>CAYOBD010000285.1:0-2972 GCA_964402005.1 uncultured Eggerthellaceae bacterium | reverse complement strand
AGGGGTTCGATCCCCCTATGCTCCACCACTAAAACCGCAGGTCAGGACGCAAATCCTGGCCTGCTTTTTTGTAGAGCAAATGTAGAGCACGGAGGGCTGCTCTACATTTCGATTCGAATACGACCCGTTTAGTCAGCGGAAAACGGTGCAGGACAACTCCGAATCAGCCTTGGGGATGTGGAAAATGCGGGTTATTAACGCATCAGTTGCTCGACGCCATGGCAGGTCAGCTCGCTGAGCAAGGCGGCGGCCTCTTCGGGCGGGACGGCCTTGCCGTCGCGCACCCACTGTCGGTAGAAGTCGAGCGCCGTGTTGCGGATGAAGCTGCACGTGAGTTCGTACTTGCCGTCGCCGAGCCAGACAAACGGGTCGCCCGATGCCTTGTAGCGCGTCATCTGCTCGCGGTACACGCGCTCCCCGAAATCGTAATAGCTCGGTTGGCAGACGAGCTCCTCGACGATTTTGGATTGGCCGGCTAGGAACAGGAAGAACCTGCGCGCGTGGCCGTCGATGTCCTCGGGAACCTCGGGCGTGGTCTCGTGGTTCTCGAAGAAATCGTCCATTATCCCGTTCATGACGTCATCGTAGAGCGCCTCGAGCAGGTAGAACGTCTTGCGGTTGATGCCTGCCCGCTCCGTGAGGGCTTTCACGGTTATCTTGCCCAAGCCAGTTTCCGAGACCATTTCCTCGAAAGATTGCTTTATCGCCTTGCGTGTTCTCATGACCCGAAGATCAGGTTTACTGTCACCCATGCTGGCCCCGATTCCCATTAGAAAATGCTGTTCAATTTACCAAGCGGAAATCCTCACATGAATAGGATAAACGCGAAGAACCGACAATCCGATTACCACTTTTCAACAAGTGGGGCATATGCACCGCGTGAAAAACACTGGGCATCGTGCTCCGCTCCAACAAGCTGATAGGCGATGGGGTCGACAGGCGTGTGCACGTGCAGTCGAGACTATTCCGCAGAAAAGCTCAGGTCACACAGGCTTTCCGAGAACAAGCCGGAGCCGGTTACAAGATGATAGTCGCTTGAGTTGAAACCGAACCCGCCCGTGCAGACGAGTGCGACGACATCATGGCAAATGCCGACCGCCATTCCATAGCGTCCTCCGATTACCACATCTCTCGATATGTGGCGTAAACCCCTTCTCAGAAATGTGGGCAGTGACGCGCACAATCTCCCTTAAGTATGGTGAGAACACGATATGCCACGCGTGTGCATTGTATCGCGAGCAGTGCGCGTACGTGGCGATGAAAACGAGTCAAGACGAGACGAAGGGGGATTAATGACCGAGAACGTTCGGCGAGGGTTCCTGAGCCGCAGGGGTTTCCTGAAAGCTGCAGGCATCACGGCAGCGGCGGGCGCGGTCGCTGGGAGCATGTCGACAGCAGAAAGCTGGCTTGCTCCGGCCAAGGCGATAGCGCAACCGGAAGAGCACGTTGCCTGCACCTACCACAACGAGCACTGCCTGTGCAACTGTGTCCTGCAGTGCACCGTCCGCGACGGCCGCCTGGTGATGATCCAGCCAAGGCCCAACGACGACCATCGCTTCCAAAACGTTTGCTGCAAGGGCATTTCCGAGATTGAACACATCTACGGTGAGGCTCGCCTGCAGTCGCCTTTGAAGCGCGTGTGCGTGCGCGGTTCCGGCGAGTTCGAGGCCATCTCCTGGGACGAGGCTTTCCAGATGATCGCCGACGCATTCAAGAATTCCCAGGAGAAATACGGCAAGGACTCCGTCTGGATCCAGTACTCCACCGAGGACCAGCAGCGTTTCACGCCCTTGTTGGCCGACATCATCAACTCCGCCACCTCCATTGGCTGAGGAATTTACGTTTAAGACATGGGCCAGGTTAACGGAGCATTGCCCGGAACCTTCGTCGGTCCATTCGGTCCCAACACCATCTGGGACTGGGAGAACGCCAACGTGGTCATGAACGTGAACTGCAACATCCTCGAGACCGGTATGATGTGGTCCCGCGGCTTCCTGAATGCCCAGAAGGCCGGCACCAAGATCATCAGCGTCGACCCGCGCTTCTCAACCACTGCCGCCAAGTCTGACCAATGGGTCAACATCGAGCCCGGCACCGACCCTGCCCTGTTCCTGGCCATGATCAACTACGTCTTGGAGAACAAGCTCTACGACGAGGAGAACCTCATCGCCAACACCCAGATGGTATTCTTGGCCGACAAGAAAACCGGTGCCGTTTTGGCAAATACCGCCAAAGCCCTCGACGAGGCTACGGGCGAAGAGACCGAGGTCTCCATTCCCCTGGTATGGGACGCCGCAAAGCGCACCGCCTCCCCGCATGATGCCAAGGGCGTGACTGCATCTTTGGAGGGCGAGATCACCCTCGATGGCACCGTTTACGAGACCCTGTTCACCCGCTGCAAACGCGAGATGGCAGACTACTCCCTGGAGTGGGCCGAGGGCATCACCGGAATCCCCGCTAACACCATCGCCCAGCTGGCCGAGAACTACGCCAAGGGCCCCAGCATCATCAACTTCGGTGTCGGCGGCATCGACAAGTTCTACAACGGCGATGTTGCAGGCCACTGCTACGCTCTGATCGCCACCCTGACCGCCAACTACGGCAAGGCGGGCACCGGCTATGGCATCTACGGCTACCATGTGAGCAACTTCGATCCCGCCCTGGGCACCTGGGCTTTGCCCAAGGACGCCGGCGCCACCCACGTGAGCGCCTTCTTCGACATGGTTCACAATCCCGACAGCAACATCCATGCAGCCATGTTCTTCGGCGACATCCCCACCCAGAAATCCGCCAACTGGAACAACACCCTGGACTGGATCAACACCATGGACTTCCTGTGCGTCGCCGATATCTACAACAGCTCCGTCGCCGATTTCTGCGACTTGGTGTTGCCCGTATGCTACAAGTTCGAGTGCCAGTCGCGCCTTGATATATCGGATAATCTCCACTACACCATCCATCTATATTAATGT
>CAYOBD010000284.1:0-2981 GCA_964402005.1 uncultured Eggerthellaceae bacterium | reverse complement strand
CCCACGAAGGCGGCCATCGGGTTTGCGCGCGGCAAGGGCGTCGATCCCGAGTCGCTCGAACGCCGCGACGAGAACGGCACCGAGTACGTCTACGCTGTGAAGGAAACGCCCTCGATCGACGTTGCGAGTTTGCTGCCCGATCTGCTGGGCGGCCTGATCACGTCCATCCAATGGCCGAAGTCCCAGCGCTGGGGCAGCCGCCGCGAGCAGTTCAGCCGTCCGGTGCGCTGGCTGTTGGCGCTTCTGGGCGATACGGTTGTGCCGGTGGAGTTCGCCGGCCTGACAGCGGGCAATACGACGCGCGGGCACCGCTTCCTGGCGCCCGGCCCGCATGAGGTGGCAAACGCCGACGCACTGCTCGACGTGCTGCGCGGTGCCTACGTGGTGCCGAGCGAGGCCGAGCGCGAGGCGTCGATCCGCGAGCAGGTGGCGGCTATCGAGGCCGAAACAGGCCTGGTCGCAGAACTGCCCGCCCGCACGATGGAAGAGGTCGTGAACCTCGCGGAGTACCCCACGGTCCTGGTGGGCGAGTTCGACGATCTGTTCCTGGCCGTGCCCAAGGAGATCACCGTCGACGCCATGCTGGTGCACCAGCGGTATTTCCCGCTGTTCAACGCGGACGGAACGCTGTCGAACAAGTTCCTGGTCACGAGCAATGGCGACCCGGAATTCAGCGCGAACATCATTGACGGCAACCAGCGCGTGGTCGCTGCGCGCCTGTACGACGCGAAGTTCTTCTACGACGAGGACCTGAAAGAACCGCTCGAGGCCTATGTCGAGCGCTTGGGCGAAGTCGTGTTCCAGGAGTCGTTGGGCACGACCCGCGCGAAGACCGACCGCATCGTGGCGCTCGCGCGCAAGATCGCGGCCGACGCGGGCCTGGCGGGCCAAGACGCGGCTGACGCCGAGCGTGCGGCTTTCCTGTGCAAGGCCGACCTGGTGACGGGCGCGGTCGTGGAGTTCACGAGCGTCCAGGGCATCATGGGCCGCTACTATGCGCTCGCCGCGGGCGAGACCGAGCAGGTGGCCGATGCAATCGCCGATCACTACCGTCCGCGCTTCGCGGGCGACGAGACGCCTGCGAGCATGGTGGGCAAGGTCGTGGCGACGGCCGATAAGCTGGATACCATCTGCGGCCTGTTCGCAGTGGGGCAGGGGCCGACGGGCTCGTCTGACCCGTTCGCTCTGCGCAGAAGCGCCATCGGCATTCTTGCTATGCTGCAGGATGGACTGAATGTGTCGCTGGTCGATGCCATCGATGCGGCGTTGGACATCTATGCGGCGGGCGGTTTGGAGTTCGACCGCGAAGCTGTGCGCGACCAGGTAATCGATTTCTTCGTCACGCGCACCAAGGTGATGCTGCGCGATAGCGGCTGCGAAGCCGACACGATCGACGCCGTGCTCGCGTGCGGTGTGGTCGAACCGATGACGATCATCGCGCGCGCCCGCGCACTCGAGGACGCCCGTGCGAACAGCCGCGAGACGTTCGACGATTTGGCGACGGCTTACGCACGCGCCGCGAACTTGCGCGATGCGGAGCAGGGCGCAGATGTGGACGAGGCGCTCGTGGGCGATGCCGAGCGTTCGCTCGCCCAGGCGGTAGATGCCGCCGGCGCTGCCGTGGATGCGGCGCTTGCTGCCGACGACTATCCGGCCGCGCTTGCGCAACTGGCATCCCTGCGCGCGCCGATCGACGCGTTCTTCGCCAACGTCATGGTCATGGACGAAGATCCCGCGATCCGCGCGAATCGCCTTGCATTGCTGAACCGCTTCGTCGCCGTGTTCGCGAACGTCGCCGACTTCGGCAAGATGGCGAAATCGAAGTAGCTTGGGCCAGGGGCCGGGGGCGTGGCCCATTGGCGCGTTTGATTCCGAATGGGACGGGTGCTTAGCGCCCGTCCTTTTTTCATGGGCCTGGGGTTTGGTCCATTGTGGTACACCCCTGTTACAAGGGTGTACCACAGTTATGCGATGGGCAGGGTAACCAAGAACGTCGTGCCGTCCGCTTCGGTGCTTGTGCAGGTGATGTCGCCTTCGTGCGCGCGAGCCGTCTCGCGGGCGATGGCAAGGCCCAGCCCGAAGCCGCCCGTGCCGCTCGTGCGTGCTTTGTCGCTGCGGTAGAAGCGGTCGAAGATATGCGGCAGATCGTCGGCTGCGATGGGTGTGCCCGTGTTGTGCACGGTCAGTTTCAGCGCGTGGCCGGCTTCCGTTAGCTTCACAGACACCGTGCCGTCCTTGTCGACATATTTCAGCGCATTCTCGATCAGGGTCGATACCATCTTACGGAGCCGCTCCATGTCGCCGTTGACCGAGATGCCTTCTTGGATTTCGCACTCGAATGAGCATCCCTGCTCGAAGGCGAGCGATTCGAATTGCAGCGTTTCGCCATCTACCATGTCGCTGAAATCGAATGTTTCATGCGCGAGCTGTGCGCGCTCCTCAACTTGGGCAAGCTCGAGCATCTCGCAGACGAGGCCCTGCATCGATTCGGCTTCCGTTTGGGTCGACTCGATCCATTGGCTTTGGCTTGCGATGCTGCTCTCGGGGTGTTTCAGCAAGATAGATGCATTCGCCAGAATCACTGTGAGCGGCGTCTTCAGGTCGTGGCTCGCATCGGCGACGAACTGGCGTTGCGCGTCCCATGCCTCGCGCACGGGGCGCAGCGCCCATTTCGACAGGAACAGGCTGATGACGAAGAAAACCGCCAGCGTGCCCAAGCCGGCGATGACAAGCGTCAATGCGAGCGATTCCCAATCCGCGGTGGTCGATGCGTCGGCGAATGCGACATATGCGACGCTGTCCACGGTGCGCTTGTAGTAGTGCAGGCCGAGCCCATCGAGCGTGCCATGACCCTCGGCCTTCGAAGTAATCTGGTCGCTCACTTCCTCAAGCACGTCGGGGTCGATGTATGCAGTTGTGACGTCGGCTACTGCCGTTAGCGTGCTGTCTTCGCCGAATGAGTACACGGCCAAGGGGATGCT
>CAYOBD010000283.1:0-2995 GCA_964402005.1 uncultured Eggerthellaceae bacterium | reverse complement strand
CCTCACCTACCTCTCGGTCTACTGCCAGGTCGGCGAGGAGGGCCGCACCGCTGAGGAGGTGGCCGCTGAGTATACGAAGGCGTTCATCGACGACATGCATGCCGTGAATGTCAAGGATCCGACGGTGCGCCCGAAGGCGACTGAGGAAATCGACACCATGATTGCGCTGGTTCAGAAGCTCATCGAGCGCGGGCATGCCTACGCAACCGATGAAGGCGACGTGTACTTCGACGTACGGTCGTTCCATTCATATGGTTCGCTTTCCGGGCGAAACATCGACGAGATGGAAGCCGGCCATCGCGATCTGCGTACGGAGGGAATCGAAGACCGCAAGCGCGATTCGCTCGACTTCGCGCTGTGGAAAGCCGCAAAGCCCGGCGAGCCTGCATGGGATTCGCCCTGGGGACAGGGCCGTCCCGGTTGGCATATCGAGTGCTCATGCATGTCGCAGAAGTATCTGGGCTTGCCATTCGATATTCACGGAGGCGGCGCCGACCTTATCTTTCCGCATCACGAGAACGAACGCGCGCAGTCAGAGGCAGCTTGGGATTGCGAATTCTCGCATCATTGGATGCACGGCGGCATGCTGCAGATCAACGGCGAGAAGATGTCCAAATCTCTGGATAACTTTTTCCTGCTGCGGGACATACTTGAGACTGTCGACCCGCAGGTGCTGCGCTTCCTGATGCTGCAAACTCATTATCGAAGCCCGCTTGACTTCTCCGATGCACGCGTGGAGGAAGCTGCGACCGCATTCGAGCGCATCAAGAATGCGCTCAAGAACTTGGACTGGGCGCTTGAGAGCGCCGCAGGTGATGCCTCCGTGCTCGATGCGGCAGAGGTTGAAAGCCTCGTGCAGGCAACGCGCGACGCGTTTACCGAGGCGATGGATGACGACATCAACACGAGCAAGGCGCTCGGTGCCGTGTTCGATTTCGTTGCACAGGCGAACACGCTTGTGGCGAACAAAACGATAGGTGCTGCCGACGTAGCTGCCGTGGAGTCGATAAAATCGCTGATAATCGAGCTTATGGGCGTGTTCGGCATCGATTTCGGCGATGCGGCAGCAGAGGATGCCGGTCCGGGCTATCCGGCCGAGGTCGTTCCGCTTGCCGCCGAGCTCGCGAGCTATGACGGCTCGGATGCCGCCGAGGCGATCGATGCTCTGCTTGCCGCACGTGCCGACGCCCGTGCGGCGAAGGATTGGGGCCGTGCGGATGCCATCCGCGACGGCGTGACCGCATTGGGTTTCACGATCATGGATACCCCTCAGGGGGCACGCGTTGAGTTCGCGGGGTAAACCGGAATTGCTCGCACCGGCGGGCGGATGGAAGCAGCTGAATGCCGCTGTGCGTTTCGGCGCAGATGCGGTGTATCTTGCCTGCGATCGCTTCGGCATGCGCGCGAAGTCGGAGAACTTCTCGCTCGAGAACCTGCCACGTGCGGTTGCGTTTGCGCATGGCGAGGGCGTGCGCGTCCATGTCGCCATGAATACGCTGATGGACGGCGATGATCTGAAGGCGCTGCCGGAATACCTCGAAGCTGTTGAGGATGCGGGCGCCGATGCGCTCATCATCAGCGATTTAGGGGCGTTTTCCCTTGCCGGGCGCTATGCGCCGCACGTCCAACGCCATGTGAGCACGCAGGCTTCCGTGATGAATGCGGAAACTGCGCGCATGTGGCATTCGCTCGGCGCTACGCGTGTCATATGTGCGCGAGAAATGTCGCTTTCCGGAATCGCAGAGATGCGCGCCGCAGTACCCGATGATTTGGAGATCGAGGCGTTCGTTCATGGTTCCATGTGCATGGCCTATTCTGGGCGTTGCCTACTTAGCTCGGTTATGACAGGCCGCTCGGGCAACAAGGGAAACTGTGCGCAATCGTGCCGTTGGAGCTATGCGCTTGTGGAAGAGCGCAGGCCGGGAGAGTATTTCCCCATCGAAGAGGACATCGAAGGGTCCTACGTGATGAACGCGGAGGATCTGAACATGATCGAGCACATCGATGAGCTCGTTGAGGCCGGGGTCGATTCGTTCAAGATCGAAGGCCGCAACAAGCTTGCGTTCTATGTCGCGACAGTCACGGCGGCTTATCGGAGCGTCATTGACGGCGGCAGCGTGGAGGCTGCGCAGCGCGAGCTGCATTCTATTTCGCATAGGCCCTATGGAACGGGGTTCTTTTACGGGATGGCTGCGCAGACGCCTGATCGCGAAGGCTATGTGCGCGCCTGCATCCACGTCGCAACGGTGGAGGATTGCGAATCTGCGGGCGAGGGGAAGTGGCTGATAACGGCCCGTTGTCACAATGGATTCGACACGCAATGCGAACTCGAGGCGCTTCGCGCCCGTGAGTCGTCCTGCCCCTTGAGCATCTTCGACATCCGCTGGCTCGCACCCGCAGATGGCGGCTTGCCGTTCGTCGAGCGCGGTGAGATGACTCTCGAGGAAGTGCGGTATAAATCTATGCCTACGCGCGTAGAGTCCGCAAACCGCTCGAAGGAGCACTACATATTCCTGAGCGATGCGCCCTTGAAGCCCGGTGACTATATCCGCAGGCGGATGTAAAATGTTTTGCCAGAGCGATCAAAGATAGAGTGGTGATGAAAATGAGCATGTCATTCGACGATCTAAGCCCTGAGATCAAAGAGAAGGCGGCTGCCTGCAAAACCACCGAGGACATCCTGGCATTGGCGAAGGAGGTGGGTTACGAGCTTTCCGAAGAGGAATTGGATGCAATTTCAGGTGGCAAAATATGGTGCTGGAGTTACGATTGCCAGAAAAAATGCTACACGCTCTTAGGCTAGAAGCCGACGGTTGAACCAATAGGGGCCTCCCGTTTGGTTGATAACAGAAAAGCACATCGGACGTCGGGCGAATTGTGAAGAGCGGTTCACAGGCACGAAAACCCTGTTGACCCAGTTTCGCGTTCTGCTATAGTAGGCGATGCACTTTTTCGGGGCATTAGCTCAGCTGGGAGAGCGCATGGCTGGCAGCCA
>CAYOBD010000282.1:0-2997 GCA_964402005.1 uncultured Eggerthellaceae bacterium | reverse complement strand
TTTCGGCGCTTGCGCTGTCTCCGGAATATCGCAGATCTGAATCAGAATCATCTTCTGAAGGTTCAGACCAATCGGCCATGGCCGAGCAGAAGGCCGACGATTCGCAAGCCGAAACCAAAGCAGAGGCCGAAGCAGAACCTGAAGAGGACGAGGCAACGCTCGAAGAGCTTCTCGAGGAGCTCAATTCCCTTACCGGAATGGTTCAGGTGAAGCAGGAGATCACATCTCTTATTAATCTGGTGCGCATCCAGAAAGCGCGCGAGGAGCACGGCATCAAGCAGAACGCGCTCTCGCTTCACCTGGTGTTCTACGGCAATCCCGGCACGGGGAAAACCACTGTGGCCCGCCTGGTCTCGCGCTTCTACAAGAAACTCGGCGTGCTGTCGAAGGGCCATCTGGTCGAGGTCGATCGTTCGGGCCTTGTCGCAGGCTACGTCGGACAGACGGCCCTTAAAACATCCGCCGTCATTGAAAAAGCCCTAGGCGGTGTACTGTTCATTGATGAGGCGTACGCGCTGAGCGTTCACCGCGGTGAAGCCGATTTCGGACAAGAGGCGATAGACACGCTGCTCAAGGCCATGGAGGACCACCGCGACGATTTGGTGGTCATCGTCGCCGGCTACACCGAGCCCATGCAGGCCTTCCTCGATTCGAATCCCGGCCTGCGCAGCCGCTTCAATAAATTCATACTGTTTGAGGATTTCACTCCCGCCGAATTGCTCGAGATATTCCAGAGCCAATGCAAGAAGAACAGCATGGAGCCGACCGATGAAGCGAGCGAGGCCGCAGGCGCGTACTTCTCAGAACTCGTCGAACGCCATGACCCGAGCTTCGCCAACGGGCGCACAGTGCGCAATTTCTTCGAAAACGTTCTTGTTTGCCAAGCAAACCGTCTGGCAGACGAGGAAGATCTGACGCGGGAAGCACTGATCGCGATAACGCTCGACGACATAGAGGCTGCAAAGCAGATGCACGATAAAAAGGCCTGATCGAATGCAAAGACTCGTTGGCTTTTGACGCCGTAGCGCAAACCGCTGCCGCAGATAGCGCAGTGAGAAGCGCCGTATTCGGCAACCTGCAGAATCGAGTCTATCCGACGCGCTTGCCGCAGTTGCTGCAGTAGACGGCAGCACCGTCAGGTATGCCACCGCGCGGAGTCGTGAGCCTCACGCCGCAATGCGGGCATCGCCCTTCAGCGACGCGCCTTTCACGTTCACTGCGCCCTGCCACGTCTTGGTGAATCGCCGCTGAAAGCATCTCCGCATATGAATCTTGGGCTCTTTGCTCATCGCTCCATGATGCTTCGATATCTTTCCGCAGAGCAGCATCATCGATCCTTTCCAAAGCCGCAGATCGGCGATAATGATCAAGCTCGTTGCGGGCAATCGTTTCGAGCGCCCTCTGATCGTTAAGCCGCCCTATTGCGAGGTAGCGCAAGTCGAATTCCGAATCCCCTATCGCGACATCTGCGATGGCGCTTTGATCTTCGAGCTTTTCGAGCGCCGCTTTACGAAGAGCTGCAGAACGAGCATTGCGGGCAACCTCAGCGAGGATTTCCTGATTGTCGATTCGGAGTATTGCCGACTCTCTGACATCATCCTCGTAGCTCTCGTTATGCGCAATTTCTTCTACCAGGGCCATATCGTCGAGCTCGCGTACGACAACGCGCTTGACGATAACGGGGCTGCCTGGATCGAGCACAATAGAACGCAAAAACACCTGGTCTTTGACCTTGCCTGCTGCTGCCGCCCGAACATCGTCAGTAGCGCTGGAATCGACGGCAAGACGGGTCAGCAGGGCTTGATCGCCTATCATGGAAGCAACGAAGCATGCGATCTCGTTGTAGCGATTGTCTTTGGAATGCCGCTTTGGAGCTTCAATGGCAAGCTGATAGAGAACTGCAGGATCTTCTATCCTCTGCAGCGCGACCTCCGCAACGTCCAACCTCGGAGCCTTGAGCGCAACTTCCATGAGCTCACGCTGATCGGCAATAGCGCGGACCGCCGCAATAGCCTTGTCGCGCTTTTTGAAGTCGTCCGTCATCCATGCCGGCTTAAACAGTCCCATTCCGCCTCCCTATTTCGAAACGGATCGCTTCCATGCCAATTATGGCATCGCCATCCGTTGAGCAGGTCGACAACGTCCCTTTCTTAGTCGATTGCAGCGATCCGTCCATCTTTGAGCGAAATACCCTGCGGTTTTCCCAGAACGGAACGCCATGACACCCAAGGAGAAAGCGCAATTCACGGTCGACGAGTCGAAGTGCATCCACTGCGGCCGATGCGTCTCCGTGTGCACGGGCATGGTGCTGCACCTCGACGGGGACGGATTCCCGCGCATGGACGAGTTCGAGCGGTTCGGCTGGCGCGGCTGCTGGGGCTGCGAGCACTGCCTTGCCGTGTGTCCGACTGGCTCGATATCCATTTTCGGGAAACACCCGGAAAACTCGCTTCTGCCTGCACCGCCTGAGACAGGTGAATACCTCGAGCGCGTGGTAGCCAACCGCCGCTCGTGCCGCCGCTACCGCGACGAGAACGTCGACCCCGCGACCATCGACCGCATCATGCGCGCGATGCAGTGCGCTCCCGCTGGCGGAAATGCCAACAACACCGAGTACACCGTCGTGGATGACAAAGACCGCATGGACCAGATCCGCGCCGTTGCCTACGCCAAAATGGATGAGGCGGCAGCCCGCGGCGTGTACACATCGGATTTCAACGAGTTCTACTACTCGAAGATGAAGCAGTCTGAAGGCTCCGTGCGCAAGGGCGACCTGCTCTTCTGTGGTGCGCCGCACCTGTTCGTGGCTCATGTGAAGGCAACGGGCAAGTGGGCGGCAGATTTCGCGATCAACTGCAACCTGGCGACCGCCTACTTCGAGCTTCTGGCCAACGCGCACGGGTTGGGCACCGTAATCATGAGCTACTCCTCCGACGTGCTGCGCGAGCTCGCCCCCGAGGCGCGCGAGATGCTCGGGATCCCCGCGAGCCACTACAT
>CAYOBD010000281.1:0-2997 GCA_964402005.1 uncultured Eggerthellaceae bacterium | reverse complement strand
CCAATTGCGGGGATAGTCTCGCAACGTGGGGAAGGGATGGCGGAACACGCAGTGCAGCACCGTGTGCAGCAAGTCGCGCGCGAGCTCGTTGGCGTTTTGCCGATAGCGGGCGATTACGAGCAGCGGATTAAAGTACAGCGTCGTGCCGTCGCTGGCGAGAGCCGAGGAGATGCCCGCCGTCTTCATCGGCAGCTTCCAAAGCGCGCGGTCCAGATAGCGGAACGCCATCATCAACGACGTGCGGCACTCATCGATGGCCGCCGCTGCCAGCTTCACGGCTCGCTCGTCGAACTCGACAGATGCATCCCATGCGGGTCCGTCGTCGTACGAGCGCATGCCCACGCGCCCCATCAGCCCCCCGTGCGAGCTTGCGTGATGTTCGCTCACGTTCCACTCGCGGTTGGTCTCTTCGCGTTTTTCCTTCGAGACGCCCTTGAGGGGGTCGTGCGTTTTCTGCCATTCGATCTCGTTGAGGATATGCTGCTGCACGCTGTTCAGCTTCGATGCAGGTGTTACCTGTTTGGATGTTTCGTTGTGTGCAGTCATGCTTGCCATAGTAACGCATTGGGTTTTGAGCAAAAAAGTGGTGCGGGCGAAAGGACTCGAACCTTCACGGGGCGAAAAACCGTTTGAACTGCGGTTACTCTAGATACCCCGAGAGGACTCTAGCGCAGGTCGGATGCAAAAAACATATACTTAGCAATGCCAGAAGGGGACTAGAGGAACCAGACGGTTTCCCCCAAATTTCCCCCAATATGAGAGAGGAGTCCTTCTGCTGAATTACATCGAACTCAGTGCATCGAAGGTCGCTAAGTACGATATACCGGACCTCATGGGCGACATAGCTGCCGATCTTAAAGGCCATGCGCTGAACATAGGCGCGATAGCCAAAGCGGGCGAGTCGGGCGGCATCGAGCCCGAACAGCTCTACCCAATAGCCGACGGGTTCGAGATCGCCTACTGCGCGCTCTCGAACCTTGCCGATGCCATAGATGCAATCATCAACGGGCAGATCGCTCGTGGCTGACGTTCAGATGGCGTTTGCGTATAATGCCGATAGCGCAAATACGATCTAAGGAGGTAACATGGACTTCGAGGACCTGACGCCCGAGCAGAGAGAAAAGGCGTGCGCTTGCAAGACACCCGAGGAGTTTTTCGCACTCGCCAAGGAGGAGGGCCTTGAGCTGACCGAAAAGGAGCTCGAAGCCGTGAGCGGAGGCTCTATATGCTGGTCTCAATGCCCCAACGTCGAAAAATGCAAAAAGCATGATGGGTGTCGAAACTACGGCTGGGACTAAAGACTCTTAGGCAGAACGCCTGCAAAAAGATGGTGCGGGCGAAAGGACTCGAACCTTCACGGGTTTCCCCGCCAGGACCTAAACCTGGTGCGTCTGCCAATTCCGCCACGCCCGCACAACCTAGCTGATGATAGCAGATATCATGAGCCAGGTACCTGGTACCTGGCTCATCACACAGTCTAGCAAAATGGGCCAGGTACCTGGCACCTGGCCCAGTTTGCCGCCAAACAAATCGAGCCCGACCCGTGGCTGATCTCGCGGGCGAGCAAAATGATCCGTGTGCCCCGCTCATCCTTTGGTTTAACAAAATAACTTGGGTGCCAGGCACCTAGGTCGTTCTGTTCATTCGTTGTCGTTTAGAGGATCCTGGTGCTGTAAGCCGGATCGATGTCGCCAAAATCAGTGGCCGAATCGGATGGGATGGGGTCGCCGCAATAAGGGCAGTTAATCATATCAGGACTTACGGGCATGCCGCACGTCTGACAGGTGGGTTGGTCGGTGTTATTGTCATGCTTTACAGGACTCGGTCTGAAGCACATAGCAACTCCTTTTTTGTTAACAGCTCTAACAACTTACTTATACAAAAGTACGACCAAAACCATCTCATAATTATAAACAATCAAGAAAGAAATACCCAGAGGCAGCAGCACTAAGCGAGTCCGGAGTTGCATAGCGGATGGACGAATGGGCGAGGGCCCCTGCGGCGTATAGAAAAATGAATGAAGATTCCCGCACGGTGTATAGACGAATGGGCACGGGCCGTCCGCATGGCGAATAGAAGAATGGATGAGAGAAGCGCCCTCTCATCCATTCTTGATATTGCGAAACCAGTATCGTTTTATTCTGCGGATCTATTGCATGTTGATATAGCGGCAGGCGGCCAGCGCTGCGATGGCACCGTCGGCCGAGGCCGTCGTAATCTGGCGAATCGACTTCGAACGGCAGTCGCCGGCGACGAAGATGCCGGGCGTTTTCGTCGTGCAGTTCTCGTCGGTGTCAAAGTATCCCCAGTCGTTCAGATCCGCCATATCGGCGAAAGGCCCGTTTTCTGGGATCAGGCCGATGGCGATAAACAGGCCGTCGCAATCGATCATCTGGCGCTCGCCGGTTGTCCTGTCGGCGATTTCGACACCGTTGAGGCCATCGTCGCCCGAACGCAGCGACACGATTGCGGTATTCACATGCGTGCTGACGTTGTCGTGCGCGAACAGGACTTCCTGGAGCTTCTCTTCACCGGTGAAGAACTCCAGGTCCTGCAGCATGATGACCTCTTTGCACTTCTCGGCCAGAAGCACGGCCTCCTGCAGGGCGGAGTTTCCGCCGCCTGCGACGCAAACCACCTGGTCGGAGTAGAAATCGCCGTCGCATACCGCGCAGAATGAGATGCCGTCGCCTACGAGGTCGTCTTCGCCGGGGAGTCCGAGCATGCGATGCTTGACGCCCGTGGCGATGACGACGGCTTTTGCCTGGTGGACAGTGCCTTCCTCGGTGTGCACGGAGAAGATGCCGTTCTCTTCGGTGATGCCGTCCACGGTCTCGATTTCGATGTCAGCGCCCTGGTCCAGAATCTGGTCCATCATCTGGTCGGCCAGCTCAAGACCTGAAACTTGGGCGATGCCCGGGAAGTTCTCGATTTTCGGCGAGAACGTCATCTGGCCGCCGAAGCTGTTTTTCTCGATTACGAGCGCGCTTTTGCCGT
>CAYOBD010000280.1:0-3020 GCA_964402005.1 uncultured Eggerthellaceae bacterium | reverse complement strand
GACAGATCCAGATAGACCGGTGTACCGAGCAAGCGCTCCAAATCAGCGCGCGCTTCGGTACCTATTCGCTTTATAGCTGAGCCGCCCTTTCCGATGATCATGCCTTTTTGGCTTTCACGCTCGACATAGACGATAGCGCGAACGACATGCATGCCGCGCTTGCGTTCGTATCGCAGTTCTTCCGTCTGCACTCCTATGGCATGCGGGATTTCGTCAGAAAATGCGCGCAGGATCTTTTCGCGAACGAACTCAGCTACAAGTACTTCTATCGGCTGGTCGGTGTCCATATCCTCGGGAAACCAAAGCGGTCCGGATGGGAGCAAGTTCACGACATCATCAACGAGATCGTTCACTCCGTCACCGGTTTTCGCAGAACAGGCAGCAATTGCATCCCAATCACCTAAGCTGCGACCGGCTTCAATCTGCTCTTGCAACTGGACTTCGCTTGCTAAATCCGATTTCGATAGCACGAGCATACAAGGCGCGTCGACTTTCTCTAGTTGCTGGGCAACCCATTCATCGCCACGCCCGATAGGCATCGTAGCATCGATTAGAAAGCACACGGCATCGACATCTTCCAGTGCTTTCAGGGCCGATATGTTGAGCTCTTCACCAAGAGCATCATGTGGTTTATGCAGCCCCGGCGTATCGACGAGCACGAGCTGGTAGCTTTCGGTGGTCTTTACCGCACGAAAGCGGTGGCGTGTTGTCTGAGCCGTGTCAGACGTTATCGCGAGCTTGGTTCCGATGATGCGGTTGATCAATGTTGATTTTCCGGCATTGGGGCGACCGACGAATGTCACGAAACCAGATTTGAACTCTTCGGAACCGTTTTGCATTGATGCTCCTACAGATTGATACCCACTAGCGCCAAAATCGGCGGAGCATACAGCACTATGCCGACGACGAGAGCGGCGATGGATAGAATCAACACTGCACCTGCCGCGCAGTCTTTAGCAATTCGCGCGAGATCATGATACTCAGGAGAAACGAGGTCAACCAATGCCTCAAGCGCCGTGTTGGCGCATTCCGCACCCAGCACAAGCCCGATGCAGATGATGACAGCAAGCCATTCGGCCAGGCTGTTTGAGAAAACGAAGCCGAGGATGATGGCGAGTACGCCGATAGCGCATTCGATCTTGAAGTTTCTGCCTTCTGCGAATGCATGACCGATTCCGCCGAACGCGCATGCAAAAGCGCGTCCAAGGGACATCCTGCCATCATGGGAGCTGTTCGGAGCCTTCTCGCCCATTCTAGGTTGCCTCGCGTTTGAAGGGTCGTTGGTAATAATCTGAAAGGATGCGCGTCTCACGTGCCTCCATGAGCTCGGCTTGCTCGTCATCCATGTGGTCGTAGCCGCAAAGATGGAGTACGCCATGAACGAGCAGCAGGCTTACCTCATCGGCGAACGACATACCGAATGTCGGCGCCTGCGCTTGAGCGACATCAGGGGCGATTACAATGTCGCCGAGTTCGTAAACATCCTCCTCGAACCCGGGGATGTCGAATCCGTCATCAAGATTGTCGCATTCGAAGGATAGGACATCTGTCGGCCGGTCGATACCCCTGTATTCGCGGTTGAGTTCCTGCATGCGCCCGTCATCAACAAACGAAATCGATATTTCGGAGCCAGCAGGTTTTCCTTCTGCCTCAACCGCGAACCTTACGAGTCCTTCGACATCGACGATCTCGAGAATATCCTCGCCTCGGTATCCGTTATCGATCAGCACGTCCATGGTAGCTCCCGCTTTCTGCATGCTCGTATGCATCGACAATGCGCGCAACCAGCTCGTGTCGTACCACATCAGCGCCATCAAGCTCGCAGAAGGCTATTTCGTCGATGTCTCGAAGAACGCTTCGTGCCTGCGCAAGGCCGGTCGGTCCATGAGGAGAATCCGATTGCGATTCATCGCCCGTCACGACCATTTTCGTGCCGAATCCAAGCCGCGTCAGGAACAGCTTCATCTGCTCACGCGTGGCATTCTGGGCTTCATCAAGTATGACGAAGCTGCGGTTGAAGGTCCGGCCCCTCATGAATGCGAGCGGTACAACCTCGATGATGCCCTCGGATAACATGCGGTTTGCCTTTTCGGCTTCGAGCATGTCGAAAAGCGCATCATAGAGCGGCCGATTATACGGATCGACCTTTTCCATGAGCGTTCCTGGAAGATATCCCAAACTCTCCCCCGCCTCCACGATCGGACGGCATAGGACAATTCGCTTCACTTCGTTGCGCATCAGCATATCTGCCGCAACGGCGCAGGCAATGAATGTCTTCCCCGTGCCGGCAGGTCCCAGTCCAAACGTTATCGCATGCGTGCGTATAGCGTCTGCATAGCGCTTTTGGCCTGATGTTTTCGGTCGTATAACGCGTCCACGGTTTGTGTGCAGCACGTCGGAATTCAGCTCTGCTGCGCTGTATGAGCCCTCGCGTTTTATTCCGATCAACCGATCGAGATGAGTCTTGTCTACGGGTTCACCGGATTTCGCAGCAAGTATCACATCCTCGATGACGCCGATTGCAAAAGCACAATTCTCATCGGTGCCCATAACGGTTATTTCATCTCCGTGCAAAGTAATAACTACAGAACAGGTCTCTTCGACCAAACGCAACGTAACATCTGCTATGCCAGTTACCAGCGCATGGTCGATGCCTTCAGGGATTCTTATTTTCATCTGGGACGATTCTCTCATGAGGTTATTGTAGCATGCAGGAACGGTCGAGGCGCATGCAGACAAGCTCTCCGACACGTGAGCTATGTGGAGCGGCTATCTTGTGGTAGCTCTCGGTCAAAGCATGCCCCGGTTCTACTAATGCAATCTCTTCTGAGCCGATACGGCGCTCGAAATCCTCACGGCGAAGATCATCGGAGATCTCGCGGAGCTTTCGGGCGCGTTCCGCTTTTACCTCAGGCGCAATTTGATCCGAGCGTTCAGCCGCAGGCGTTCCAGCTCTCCTTGAATAGGGAAACACATGTATCTTCGAGAATCTGCATGCACGGGCCACAGCAGCCGTTTCC
>CAYOBD010000279.1:0-3025 GCA_964402005.1 uncultured Eggerthellaceae bacterium | reverse complement strand
AGTTTCTGTGTGAGCAGATAGGCGACCAAGAAGGCGATGACGTTGATGAGGACAAGACTCACCACAGCGGTGAGGGCCGTGTACCAGAACGAGTATTGGAAGCTCGAATCGGACAGCGCCGCACCATAGTTGTCGACACCGATGAATTGGGCATTCGATGTCGTTTTGAATTTGCAGAACGACAGGTAAATGCCCTGGATGAACGGCCATACGAAGCCGATGGCGAATGCCACGACGACAGGGCCGAGGAACAGCCACGACCAGCGACGCGTCGCCGTTCTGATGGAGTTCTTAACTGCCATGCTTGTTTTCAACTCCTTTCTTTACGCGTAGGCAATGCGCGAGAGAAATGCCGGGTGGAAAAAACCGGGGCGGACGGAACTCCGTCCGCCCCGGCCAAGCAAGGTCGGCTCTGCCAGTCGTTACTTATTGGCTGCGGCCCACTGGGTTGCCCAACCTTCGACAAAGGCGGTCTTGAAGGCATCCCAGTTCGCATCGGTCTGATCGGCGTTGTAAGCATTCAGCGCGGAAACCAGAGCGGCACGGTACTGATCGACATTGGGCTGATAGTTGGTGGCCCAATCCATGACGTAGCAGCCGTTGGCGGAGTATTCGGCAGCGTCATTCAGGAAGCCGTTGGTCGAAGGAGCAGCATTCTTGTACGGAAGGATGCCGAGCTGCTCGACGAGGGCGCCAGAGGCCTCGGGGTCGGAGACCAGCCACACCATGAAGTCGATGGTGGCCTGCTGATCAGCTTCGGAAGCATTGGCGTTCACGGCCCAGCAGTTCTCGGTACCGCAGTTGAGGCCGGCCATCTCCTCACCCTCGACACCGCAGTAGTACGGAAGCATCTTCACGTTGGGCTGTGCCGCAGACAGCGTAGCGTAATCCCAAGAACCGGTCAGGAAGAACGCAGCCTCGCCGTTCGTAAACTGAGTCGAAGGATCATGGCCGCCGGTAGCGAGCGCAGTGGGATCGACGGTGGAGTTGTTGATGATAAGGTCGTAGATGTTCTTGTAATTGGGCAGATAGTTGCCGGTGATCTCGGAGGTATTCTCGTCGAAAGCGCCCCCATCCTGCTCCTCGTAGTAGTACTCGAGGTTGGCGAGGTGGCCGGTGAGGCGCCAGCTGTTGGCGTCATCCATGTCGGGGGCTGCAAAAGCATCGAATCCGAGCTCCTCAGCACGCGCGTGGATATCCTCGGCAACAGTCTTCAGGGACTCGAAGTCCTTGATTTCGGCGATATCGTAACCAGCCTGCTTGATAAGATCGGCATTGGCAACGATGCCGTAGCACTCATAGCAGTAGCCCATGGAAACGAGCTTGCCGCTTTCGTCATACAGATTGTAGGCATCGGTGGAAAGCTCCGCCTCGATGGCCGTACCCTTGAGGTCGAGCGCGTAGTCCCCCCATTCGCGCACGCCTGCGGCATTGCCGATGACGAAGAGGGTCGGAGCATCGCTCTTATCCATCTCGGCAATAAGGGTTTGCTGATAGGTGCCGGAAGCGGCCGTGACGACCTTTACGGGCACGCCGGTCTGCTCGGTGTACTTCGCTGCGAGCGCCTGAGCGGTCTCATCGAGCTCGGGCTTGAAGTTCAGCCAGTAAACGCTGCCTTCACTGGTTGCCTCAGCAGCAGGCGCGGCGGCTTCGGCGGATCCGCTGGTTGCTTCTTCCTTCTGGGCGGAGCCCCCGCTGTTGCCTCCGCCGCAAGCGGCGAGCATGACAGCCATGAGGCCCGCGATGGCAAGAACCAGCGCAAACATTAGCTTCTTACTCATACTAGTACTCCTATCCTCTCTCTTCGCCTAGCGCCCTTTACGCTAAGACACCGATTGAACTCGGCCCACGGTTCCCCCGGGCCTCAGGGTTGTCTCGAGCTTGACGTGACTGCTCGGGACAGCGCCGTCAAGCACTTCAACCAAAATATCAACAGCCTTCTGGCCCATCAGCGCCTGAGGTTGGGTAAGCGCCGTGAGCGTAGGCGTCGTGTAGAGCGACGATTCGATGCCGTCGATGGAGATGACCGAGATGTCATCCGGAATCGAGAGGCCGGCATCCGAAATAGCCTTCATTGCGGCTATGGCCATGATGTCGGCAACGGCGAAAATGGCGGTGACATCGGGCCTTTCGGCAAGCAGACGCTTGGCCCGCTCATAGGCCGCCCCCATCGTGAAATCCGCCGTCTCGCATACGAGGCCCTCGTCGAAGGGGATTCCCGCTGCTGCAAGCGATTCGCAGTATCCGCGATACCGGCACTCCGAAACGGAGTGGTCGTGGGTTGAGTCGAGCAGGATGGCGATCTTGGTGTGTCCGTTGTCGATGAGGATCTTCGTAGCCCGATAGGCTTCGGCCTTGTCATCGATCGCGACGGACGAGAAGTCCTCAGAACCGAGCTTTCCGAAAAAGTTCGCGTAGGTGCAGCACACGAAGGGAGCACCGAAGGCCTCGGCGTCCTCGAGCGTGTAGTCATGGCGCCCGCCGAGCAAGATGAGACCCTTCAGGCGTTTGGCCTGGACGAGGCGTGCACCTCCCGCAACCTCGTCTGCAGAGACGGGGATCTGATGGAGCACCATAGAATAGCCCTTGGCTTCGCAGTTCGCCTCGATTGCCGAGATGATGGGGGTGAAGAAGGGGTTTTCCGCCCCGCGAACCACAAGGCCTATGGAATCGGTTTGCTGAAGCGCAAGATCGCGGGCGCTGTTATTGGGAACATAACGCAGGTTTCGCGCGGCTTCGAGCACCTTCGTGCGGGTGTCGGGACTTACATCGGGATGATCGTTGAGCACACGGGAAACCGTGCTCACGGCAACGTTGCAATAGGATGCGATGTCTTTGATGGTTGCCATCAGACCCTATACCATCCTTGCGCCCGAACCTCTTCGGAAACGTTTCTGGAAACGTTACTGGAAACGCTCAACTTCAATTTTTGCGCAACTTCTAATTGTTGGCAACTACTCAATTCGGAAATGTGTGAGTAACTTTAACTGGGGTTAGGGGCCGCCCCGGGCACGTGAACAGGAAA
>CAYOBD010000278.1:0-3048 GCA_964402005.1 uncultured Eggerthellaceae bacterium | reverse complement strand
GGATGCCACGTGCGTGTTCCCGCTGGATGACCCCAAGGCGACGGTCGATGTGGTATCGGTAATGGGCAACCCCGAGCAGATGATGTGGCTGTCCATGGCGACGTCGTACTATACGGGCCATCGCCACGAGTTCCATGCGTCGGGATACAACTCGCACTGTGTTGAGGTCACGCTTCTGCCGATGCGCGACAAGAAGATCAACATCTCGTTCGGTTGCTACGGCGGTCGGGCGAGCAGCGACGTGAGCGACGACATGATGATGATGGGCATCCCCGTCGAGCTGATGGATGATGTCGTGCGCGGTGTGCGCGAGCTGGGAAAGCGCGTGATCCCGCAGGAGCGCGACAAGATATACCTTCCGCCGTTCGCACGGACGGCCGAGTAAGCTGCACGGGAGCTGCCGTCGGCTTGCCTTGGGCGACCGAAAGGGCCTTGATGTATCTTTGAGTGCATTAGCGGGTGCGGTAGCGCCTCGAAAGGGAGTTATGACAGAGCTGTTCACCATACGTGATGCGTGCGAGGGCGATATGGCGCTCGTCAATGCATATGCGGCGCAAGCGGGGATGGATGCCATGCCCGGGTCCGAGCGCGTTCGCGTTGCCGTGGATGCGAATGACACGCCGGTCGGGTTCTGCCGGTTGCAGGACGATTTGCAGGGCATTGCGTACGTCAATCCGAGTGTGGTGTACGAGCCGTGGCGCGGGTACGGGGTAGGGCGTGCCCTGATCGAAGATGCGCATGCGGCCGCTGGCGAGCTGCGCCTAATCGCACGCGGTGAAAGTGTCGGTTTCTACCGCACGCTTGGTTTTGAGGAAATGCCCTGGGAATGGGCGGATCTGGCAGCCGCTTCCGAGGATTGCGACCGCTGCATCCATCGCGTTGAATGCGGTCCCGTTCCGATGAGGCTGATCGGGGAATAGCCGAGCGGTTTAGGCGGGCGCCATTTCAGATGGGCGTGCCGCGCAGATGGGTGCCCCCACCTAGTCCCCCAAGACGAGCGACGATTCTGGCAGAGTTTAATGTGCGCAATACGGAGTCGGCGGCAAATCGATGCCCAACGCATCGGCGGCTTGGTTGCGCAGCTCCTCAATCGTCAGTTCGTAGCAGGCCAACGCGTCGATCCAGCGGCGCAGGCAAGCGTATCCCTTGTCCGTCAGCTCGTACATGCGCTTGGCTGAACCCTCTTGGGGCGTCTCCCAATGCGATGTTACAAGCTCAGCTTCCTCCATCCGCTTCAGCGCGCGGTAGACTCCCGTTGCGTCGGGCTTTTTGCCGCCGAACATGGGGGAGTTGGCCGCTTGCTGGACGATGATGTAGCCGTGCATAGGTTCGCCCGCACGTGCCATCAACGTGAGGATGGTGGGTTGGGACATGCGGCTGAGCGATTTGCCCAGCGTCGCGCATTCGTCCATTTCCGCATCGGTTTTCGGGTGGCATTCACCCCACATAGCCATGATGTTCCCCTTTGCATCACGTGCTTATGGATACTGTCAAAAGCTGCTAAACCACTTACTGATTTAAGGCAATACTATCATCTCATAAGTATTTGCATGCTGACAATACTTTTGCGAAATCTGCAGACGGAAGAAGCGAATCGGAAAGCTCCGAGGTCACGATTCATTCGGTTCGTTCAGCTGTCTATACCGTGGCCAGGGGGCCTTTCTGCTGCCAATTCTACGATCGTCCGACCTTTCCGCCGTCTATACCGTGGCCTGAGGGCTTTCAGCCGTCTATTCTATGATCGTCGGGCCGTTCGGCCGTCTATTCCGATCTGGCTGGATCTTTGCCTAATCGTTGTCCATCGGGCGGGGTTGTACCCGTCGGACCCTTCTGTTAATTCTGGATGAAACGGCGCGCGGCAAAACACCGATTGGGGCGGATATTTATAATTAGAAAGGTTTGCTCCGGGGGAGCGCTTATTGCAAGGCTATTCGAAAGGACGACGTATGGCAGAATCGAAGCCGCGCATGTTCGGGACCGATGGCGTCCGGGGCGTTGCGAACACTGAACTCACCTGCCCGTTGGCGTTCCGGCTGGGCCAGGCGGCGGTTCGTTTCCAGGGACCGCGCATCTTGGTCGGCAAGGATACGCGCCTTTCCGGCGACATGCTGGAGGCGGCTGTATGCGCAGGCATTACCAGTATGGGTGGCACGGCGTTTACCGCAGGCGTGATCCCCACGCCGGCAATCGCGCTGCTCGTGCGCGAATTGGACTGCGACGGCGGTATCGTGATCAGCGCGAGCCACAACCCGCCCGAGTATAACGGCATCAAGCTGTTCGACGGCAAGGGCTTTAAGCTGCCCGACGCCGTTGAGGACCAGATTCAGGAGACCATCGAGTCCGGCACGATGGACGAGGCACGCCCTGCGGGCGACGCGGTCGGTACCATCGAGCCCGTACCCGATGCCGTAGAGCGCTATGTAGCGCATGCGGTTGAGTCCATCAAGGCGCAGGGCATTGATTTTTCCGGCATGGTGGTTGCGCTCGACTGCGGGCACGGCGCCTCAGCGGTGTCCAGCCCGGCAGCGCTCGCGCAGCTCGGCGCGGACGTGCGCACCATCAACGATACGTTCACCGGTCTGGACATCAACGTGCGCTGCGGATCCACCAATCTCGAGCCGTTGAAGGAGCTGGTCGCGCAGACCGGCGCGGATGTGGGCATTGCGCATGACGGCGATGCCGACCGCGTGATGCTGGTGGACAGCCAGGGTCGCGAAATCGACGGCGACATGATGGAGGCCGTGCTTGCGCTCGACATGAAGAAGCGCGGTTGCTTGCCGGGCGACACCGCGGTGTCCACGGTCATGTGCAACTTGGGCTTTGTGAACTGCATGAAGGACAATGGCATTGCGGTCAAGCAGACCCAGGTGGGCGATCGTTACGTGCTGGAGCTGATGCGCGAGAAGGGGTTCGCCGTCGGCGGCGAACAGAGCGGGCATCTGATTCTGCTCGAGTACAACTCCACCGGCGATGGACTGATGACGGCCGTGCAGTGCCCGCCCGCCGGTGCATCCTTTGGCACTTTTATAGTGTAGTGTACTTTTACGG
>CAYOBD010000277.1:0-3054 GCA_964402005.1 uncultured Eggerthellaceae bacterium | reverse complement strand
GCACTGCGTGTTCCGCCATCCCTTCCCCACGTTGCGAGACTATCCCCGCAATTGGATCACTACCTGCGATGTAATCGTCGAAAGCATCGCGCTTGAGATGTGCGCAGGGCGTTTCGCCTGCGTGGGTGATGCGCGGCGCACAGAGCTGGTGGAAAGCGTAACTCGGCGCCTGGGCAGCCTGGTGCCCGCAAAGCTGTACCGCGCACTGCAACGTGCCCATGATGCGCGCTACATAGGCGGCTCCGACGCACTGACCAATGCCGAGGCGTATGAGCTGGAAGCGCTATTCGCGCGCGATGATTCTGCGCCTTGGAAACTGGAGAACGAGGTCGTGACAGACGAGGATGACACCACGGAGCGCCCCGACGGCGCGCCGGCGCAGGAGCCTCACGACGACGATGCGAACGACTCCCCCGGCACTGGCAACGAGCAGGATGCCGGCGGCGGCCAAACCGACGCTGCAAGCGATCAGGCGCCCGACTCCGCCGACGAGGGCGACCAGGGCTCTGCCGATGATGCGGGAACCTCGACAGCCGAAGACGCATCGCAGCCCGACGAAAATGATCCCGACGAAGATGCCGACAACGAAGGCGCAAGCGAGGCGCGTTCAGCTGGAGCGGACGGCGCCGAAACCGCCGAAGCGGCTCGCGAATGGGGCGAAATCGCCCAGCGCATCGAGGTGGACATGCGCACGATGTCGCACTCGCACGGCACTCAGGCAGGCTTGTTCGTGACGAATCTGGCGCTTGCCAATCGCCGGCGCATCGACTATGCGGATTTCCTGCGGCAGTTCTCAACGCTGGCCGAAGACATGCGCATCGATCCCGACGAGTTCGACTACATCTTCTACACGTACGGCCTGGAGCTCTACGGCAACCGACCGCTGGTCGAGCCGCTCGAGTACCAGGAGCACAAGCGCGTGCGCGACTTCGTAATCGCGCTCGATACATCTGGCTCGTGCGCAGGCGAGCTCGTGCGCACGTTCGTTGCGCGCACGTTCGACATTCTGAAAGAAGGCGAGCTGTTCGGCGACAAGGTGAACATCCACATCGTGCAGTGCGATGCGCAGGTGCAAAGCGACACGGTGGTGGAATCGCTTGCCGACCTGGCAGGATACATTAAGGACTTCGAGGTTCGCGGCCTGGGCGGGACCGATTTCCGCCCCGTATTCGACTACGTCGTGCAGCTAATCACGGAAGGAAAGCTATCCGACCTGCGCGGACTGATCTACTTCACCGATGGCCTGGGCATCTACCCCGATGCGCCGCCACCCTTCGACACGGCGTTCGTATTCATCGAAAACGAGGGTCAACCGCGGCTTGTGCCGCCTTGGGCCATGAAAGTAGTACTGGACGAGGACCAGGTGAGAGCATTGCGGGAATGAGCTGGCAAGACGGATGGTACACCCCTGCTACAGGGATGTACCATGACAGTACGGACAATATCACGGAGCCTGTTGTCCATGGTACATCCCTGTAGCGGGGATGTACCGCCAAAACGAAAAGGAGACCGACAACATGAACATCGCAGAAGCGAAACAGCATGTAGAAAACGCCGTAAAGGCGTATCTAGCGAAAGATGACGAAGGATATCCGTTGCTCCCGCCCGAGCAGCAGCGGCCGTTGTTCCTGCTCGGCGCACCAGGCATCGGCAAAACGGCCATCATGGCGCAAATCGCCAACGAGCTGGGCATCGGCCTCGTGGCTTATTCGATGACACATCACACACGTCAAAGCGCGCTCGGCCTGCCCTCCATCGTGCATCGCACGTACGACGAGGGCGAATTCGACGTCTCCGAGTACACGATGAGCGAGATCATCGCTTCGGTCTACGACTACATGGCGGTCACGGGGCGCAAAACCGGCATCCTGTTCCTCGACGAGGTCAACTGCGTCTCCGAGACGCTCTACCCCTCGATGCTGCAATTCCTGCAGTTCAAAACGTTCGGACGGCATCGCGTGCCAGACGGATGGATCGTCGCCTGCGCGGGAAATCCGCCCGCATACAACAAGTCGGTGCATGATTTCGATATCGTGACGCTCGACCGTCTGCGCCGCATCGACATCGAGCCGGACTTCGACGCTTGGAAGGCATACTCATTGGAAACGGGCATCCATCCTGCCGTGCTGTCGTTTTTGGACATCCGCCGCGAATGCTTCTATGCAGTGGAGTCCACGCCGACAGGCAAGCGCTTCGTCAGCGCCCGCGGTTGGACCGACCTGTCACGCATCATCGGCGTTCACGAGCGTTTCGGCATGCCGGTGGAGCGCACGCTGATCGCGCAATACGTGCAGGATCCTGACATTGCCGATGCGTTCGCGCTGTACTACGACCTGTTCAGCAAGTATCGTTCCGACTATCAGATCGACGAGATCCTGGCCGGCCGTGCTTCTGCCGACATCATCGAACGTGCAAAAGATGCACCTTTCGACGAACGTCTGGCGCTGATGTCGCTTCTGCTCGATGGGCTTTCGGCCTGTACGAGCCGCGCACTTGACCAGGAACGCTTCGTGTTGGCAGTGCGCGACGAGCTGCGAGCCGCAAAGGAAGCTGCTGCCGCAGGAGAAGACCCCGCCGAGGTGCTGACACGCGCCGCCCTCGAACGGGCGCAGAAGCTGGAACGCGATGCGGCGACCGGCACGCTTCCCGCCGATGTCGCCAAGCGTATGCAGCGTACCGCGGCCTTCCTGCATGATGCGGCTGCCGCCTGCACCGATACGGCGAGCTCTTCCGCCGACCCGCTAGCCGGCGCAACAGACGCCTACGGCCGCGAGGTCGCCGCGCTCGAGGCGCTGCGCGACGATGCCTCCGCACAGCTGGATGCAGCCTTCTCATTCGTCGAGGAAGCGTTCGGCGCCGACCGCGAGCTGCTCGTGTTCGCGACCGAGCTGACTGCACGCACCGATTGTGCGCTTTTCATCGCCCGCTTCGGCTGCGCCGCCTACGACCGCGCCAGCGAAGGTCTGATGGTGGATGAGCAGCGCGCCGACCTGCTGGCGCAGATGGCCGAGCTGGACCCATAAGATGGTACAGGTGACAACGGGGACAACGGGG
>CAYOBD010000276.1:0-3073 GCA_964402005.1 uncultured Eggerthellaceae bacterium | reverse complement strand
TGGTTGAAAACGGCTTCGAAGCCGAGATCATCCCCGGCGTCACATCGTTTTCCGCGTGCGCTGCCAAGTTGGGCATGGCGCTCTGCGAAGGTCCGGAGCGTCTGCTGGTGGCGCCTGTCATGGCAAGCGATGTGGATGAAATCCTGGATGTGCCTGCCACGAAGGTGTTCATGAAATCTGGCCGCGAGGCGATTGCGCTACGCGACAAGCTGGCGGCTCGCGGAGAACTCGTACGCGCAAGTATGGTGGCCAATTGCGGCCTTCCCGATGAGAAGATCTTCCCGGAAATGGCCGATATCGATGATGAAGGCGACTACTTCACGGTCGTCATCGTGAAGGAAGGATAGCGCGGATTCGGGCTGGAGACGGGCGGCTGCGTATGGTCCGCTGCTCGTTTCCTTCGGTTCCAAGGTGAAACATCATGTGCGGAGATTTCCTCTAATGATTGAAATACGCAACCTGACCAAGAAGTTCGACGACTTCACGGCCGTCGACCATCTGGATTTGACGATCCAGACGAACGAGTTCTTCGGCCTGTTGGGGCCGAACGGCGCCGGTAAGACCACCACGATTTCCATGATTTCGACGGTGCTTCTGCCGACGGAAGGCCAGGTGCTGATCGATGGGACGCCTCTGACGCGCACGGCTTCGGCTGAAAAGCGCAAGCTGTCGGTGATCACGCAGGAATATTCCATGCGTCAGGATATGACCATCGATGAAGTGATGGAGTACCAAGGGCGTCTCTATTACATGAAGCGCAAAGAAATCAAGCGCAAATCCGATGAGCTGCTTGAGTTTGCGGGGCTGGCGAAGTTCCGCAAACGCACAGTGCGCCACCTGTCCGGCGGCATGAAGCGCAAGGTGATGATTTGCCGCGCTCTGATGATTGAGCCCGAAATCCTGTTGCTCGACGAGCCTACCGCCGGCATGGACGCATTCGCGCGCCGGCAGATGTGGGACCTGCTGCGCCAGATCAACCGCAACCGCAATCTAACGATTCTGCTCACCACCCACTACATCGAAGAGGCCCAGGCGCTTTGCGACCGTGTGGCGCTGCTGGATTCCGGCAAGCTCGACATCGTCGACACGCCGACGAACCTGATCAACGACCTGGGCGCCTTCTCCGTCGACGAACTGCTGGAGGAGACGGTGCGCACGACGTACTATTCCGACCGCGCGTCAGCTATTGCGTATCTGGAGACCGTGAGCGGTGATGCCACACTGCGGGCAACCACGCTGGAAGACGTCTTCCTGGAAAGGATCGGGAAGCGCCTTGTACGCTAGAGCGACATATGCGATATGCGGTAGCCGTGGGATGGCGGGGTTCGCCCCTGTTTTGCGACTCATGCGGAGGTGGTCCGCATGGGCATAATCACGGTGCTGTGGGAAAAATGGACGGAGTTCAAGCGGGACTTCTACAAGATCACGGCGGCGGCCGTTATCTCGCCGCTCATGTATCTTCTCGTGTTCGGTTTGGGCATCCAAACCACATCCCATGGTGAGCCGTATCTGAATTTCTTGATTCCGGGCATCGTGGCTATGTCGACGATGACGGGCAGCTTCAGTGCCGTGGCGCAGAACATGAGCGTGCAGCGCCTGTATGAAAAGGCCCTCGATCAGGTGATGGTGTCGCCGACGCCGCTGTGGCAGTTCATCCTGGGTCAGATCATCGGCGGTAGTCTGCGCGGTATGTATGCAGGAGCGATTATTCTGCTGGTCACGTTCCCGATTCGTACGACGCTGGTTTTCAACGGCTGGTCGATTCTGATCATGTTCCTGAACGGCACCGTGTTCGCGACCATCGCGCTCGTGCTGTCGTTCTTGGCGAAAAGCTACACGGACGCGCCGCGTTTCACGAGCTACATCATCATGCCCATGTCGTTTCTGTGCAACACGTTTTTCTCTACCGATCAAATGCCGCATGGATTCCGTGAGGTCATTAGCGCGCTGCCGCTTTCGCAGGCATCGGATATGATCCGCTCGATCGCCGGCGGCGGCGATGCGAGTTGGGTGGGCTATGCAATCTTGTTGGCATATTTGGTCGTGTTCGGCCTGTTGTCGTTCCTGTTCATCTACAAGAAGAAGAACCTATAGAGGACAGCAAAGAATCAGGCTTTTGTCGCCTAGAGGAGGAATTGAAAACATGAAAGCGTTGCTGGTTGTGAGCTTCGGGACATCGTTTGAAGGCATAGCCGACCGAACGATCGGGGCGGTTGAACGTGCGCTGGCGGCAGCATTCCCCGATCGAGCGCTGTACAGCGCGTGGACGTCGAAGTTCATTTGCGCGAAAGTCGAGCGCGAAACGGGCGTTCATCATATGCAGATGGAAGAAGCCTGTGCGGCGCTTATTGCGGATGGCGTGGACGATTTGCTGGTGCAGCCGACATTCCTGATGCAAAGCCATGAATATGCGCTGATGCTCGACGGTTTGCGCGTGGGGACGGGCGGCATCGCTCGGGTATGCGTAGGTGATACGCTGCTCGCGTGCGCTGACGATTGCACCAAGCTGGCTCAGGCGCTCGCCGAGACGTTCGTCGATATGGCAGAAGACGAAGCGCTCGTGTTGATGGGGCACGGGTCGGATGAGGGCAACGAGGTTTATGCCGCCATGCAGAATGCCTGTGCAGCTGCGGGTCATGGCAACTACATCGTGGGCACCGTTGAGGGGACGCCCGATTTCGAGGATGTGAAAGCGCAGGTGGATGCACTGAATCCGAAGCGTTTATGGCTGGCTCCCTTCATGATCGTTGCGGGTGACCACGCGAACAACGACCTAGCAGGCGACGAGCCCGATTCATGGAAGAACGTGCTTGAGGCAGCAGGTTATCCCTGCACGCCCGTTCTGCGTGGCTTGGGCGAATATCCGCAGGTGCAAGCGTTGTTCGTCGAGCACGCACGTCATGCGTTGGAAGGGCAGGGGCGTTGATCCCGCAAAGAGGACATAACGGATGGAGTGCTGCTTCGACTGCGGCGGCCCGCATCCTGCTCGCTGTCGTCTTAGGGTGCGCGTTGGTATGTGCGCCCGGTGTTGCGCTTGCCGATGAGGAGCATTCCAACTATGCGTCGGAAAAGG
>CAYOBD010000275.1:0-3122 GCA_964402005.1 uncultured Eggerthellaceae bacterium | reverse complement strand
TGCATCGACAGGACAGCGACCCGCACGCGCGGCCCCGCAAGGTCGCGCACGCGGCAGCAAACCGATTCCACCTGATCGGCTCCTTCGGCCAAGTCAGCTTTCGTCAGCACCACAGCAGCATCTGCACCCGTCTGATGCGCCAGCACCAGACTGCGCTCGAGCCGGTTGAAGTTAATCTGGGCGAGCGGCTCGGCAATGATCACCAAATCGAAATTGGCCGCGAGAACCTGCGCCGCCGTGCGCTCGGCCGGATCACGTCGGATGAATGCCGTGCGGCGCGGCGCAATCCCTGTTATCACGCCCTTGTCGTGCCCTTCGGGGATTTCCACCGATACCTCATCCCCGATGACTGCGCGAACGCGTGCGCCTTTGACCAGGGCCGTCGCATGCTCGCAGCGCACGCATTCGCCCGACGGCATACGCACGAGCGGATAGCCGCGATCCAGCTTGACAACCAGCCCCTGCGCGCCTTTCGCGCCTGTTGTGACCTGTGCCGATCCGCGCGCCATGCCGCTAGCGCATCCGCTCACGCGCGAATCTGAATACGAGCAGCAGGATTACGCCGATGCCGATGGTCAGGATGCCGGGCAGGAAAGCACCGAAGTCGAAAACATCCTGATGGTCCACACCGCGCGCCACAACCGCAGAATTAGTTGCATGGATATCCGACAGGCCCTCGTGCTCGTCGCATGCCTGATGGTAGGTGCCACGCACCTGCAACGTCGTGCCCGTCACCCCGTATCGGCCGTATCGATCGATCTGGGCGGTTTGATCCTCAGACAGAAGCACCGATATGGTGGCCGTATCACCCTCGTCGTGTGAGGAAAGCTCAATCCAGTAGTAGCCAGGACCTTCGGCAACGCGATCGCCGATCACTTCACCCTCAACCTGCACGGTGCGATTGTCATACAGGGTCGATTGGCCCGATATGGCGCCGATGGACGTGTCATAGATGAACGAATTGTCGGCACGCTGCGTCGGATCGACCAGATTCTTTCCAGGATCTTCCTCGTCAACCCCTTCGCTAGAGGTCGTCGGCTCCTGGAGGGTTTCGGTCGCATCTTCACCCTCAGCGGTCACATCTACGTCTTCGGAGCCCTCATCGCCTGGGACCACGTAGTCGCTCTCGTCCGCATTCCCGTATCCGGTCAGCATCTCATCGGCCCAATTGCCTTCTGCCTCGCCATCTTCGTCGGCAAAAGCGGGCGCTCCAAAAGGCGCAAGCGTGCAGCACAGCACGATGCCGACCGCTGCAGCGGCACCGCATGCGCCCATCCGAACCAGGAATCTGCGGATCAGCGCGCTCATTTAGCCGCCTCCTTGTCTTTCCTGGACCGAATGTTCTTCGGCGTGATCGACACGACGATTTGGATAATCAACGCCAGCAGCGTCACGAACTCGAGACGGCCCGCCCACATCTCGAAGATGTAGAAAACTTCAAGCGAGGGCGCCATGCCGGGTACGACAATCCCCGATGTGATGCCGCCGTTGGATGCCATAGCCACCGATTCGAAAATGGCTTGGGACGCTTCATAGCCGTGCGCGATGCCGACGAGCGAACCGATGATGTATGTCACCCCGTACAGGATGAGCACGGTCGTAGCCTCGCGTACCAGCCCAGGCGTAACCATACGCCGGCCGATGTGCTGATACGACGTCACCATGCGTGCCGAATCGGGCGCGATAGCCTCTTTGATGGTTGCAATGATGGATTTGACCAGGATGCCGAAACGGTTGATCTTGATGCCGCCTGCCGTCGAACCGGAACTCGCGCCGATAGCCATCAGGATGGCGATGAGCAGGAACGCCCCCGACGAGAACGTGTCGGTCAGCTGTTGGGAGGTGATGTTCTGGAATCCCGTGGTCGTAAAAGCCGCCACTGTCATGAATATACCGCGGCGCTCCATGGCAGGCAGATCGGAAAACGAGCGGCCGGCCGTGAGCGATGCAGCCAAGATGGCGACGACGACCAGCAACCATAGGGCTAACGAACGCACCTCCATGTCCTCGAAGAACGCGCGCACCCGACCGCGCAGCGCCTCGGCATGCAGCGTGAAGTTGATGGCTCCCATGAACATGATTACGACGAGCGTAATCTCGATGGCGATTGAGTGGTAATACATTATGTTCTGGCTCATGGGAACGAAGCCCGCCGTCATGAAGGCGGATATAGACACCCAGAACGATTGGAGCCATGCACGCGCCGGCTCCATACCGATCGCCAGGCACATGCATCCAACGACCACCGTAGCGATTGCGATGATCGTGATGGTGATCCGGGAGATGAATCGCGTCGTCTGCACCACGTTGGGCACGACGTGCTCGCTGCGACCCTCCGATGAGAAGAGACTGGCGCCTTCCCTGCCGAACAGGCCAAACGTAAGACCGACGACAACCAAACCCAAGCCGCCGATCAGATGCATGGTGAAGCGCCACATGTTGTCCGCATACGACAGGTGGTCCAGATCCTGCACGACGCTCGCGCCCGTTGTCGTGAAGCCCGACACCGCCTCGAACAGGGCATCCAGGTAATTGGCGTAATGCCCCGACATCAGAAGCGGAATGGCGCCGAAGCACGACAGCACGAGCCACGACAGGCCCACGACGACCAACGCCTGCTGCCTGCTCAACCGCCCCGGTTGGATGCGCAGAAAGCGCAGCGCCGAGCCCGCGATCAGGAATATGCCGACGGTGAGCAGGTAATGCGCCGCCGCATCCCATTCGGCGAACACCACAGCCGTAATAAGCGGAAGCGCCAAGGCAAACGTCGTAATGAGCGTCACCACACCGAGGTAATGCCCGATGACGCGCATGTCGTATAGCGAAAGCCGCGGCCACATGGTTAGATTTCCTCAGCCTTGCCGCGATATGCGCCTTGCAAAGGAGCCGTCATCCGACACCCCCCAGAAGTCTCACCGTCGCGATGACGGCTGCCATCACGATCACAAAGCACACGATGGAAAGCACCAGCACAAGGTACCCCGACGCCGCGTCCCGAACCTTATCGGGCAGTTTTTCCCTGCTTTTTCTCATAGTCTTCTTATTATACGTATTTAAGAGAAGAAAAAGAACACCAAATGTGGTATGATTGTGGCTGGTCAAATACCAAATATACCAACAGG
>CAYOBD010000274.1:0-3139 GCA_964402005.1 uncultured Eggerthellaceae bacterium | reverse complement strand
TGGCGACCGAGTACGAAATGTTGCCGAGCGGGCAGGCGCTCACGCACATCTTGCAGACGATGCACTTTGAGGCATCGTGCGCGATCACGCCGTCGGCGTTGCGATGCAGCGCCCCGGTCGGGCAGATCGCAGCACAGGCGGCCTCGTCGCACTGCATGCACATGATGGGCACCGTAATGGCAGCCTCCTCGTAATGGAACACGGATACGTTGCTCAGGCGCGGGTTGAACTCCTCGTTGTGCCTGAACGAGCAGACCAACTCGCATGTGCGGCAACTGACGCACTTCTTCGGATCCACGACTAACTGTTTAGCCATGCAACTCCCCCTTCCCTTTGTTTCCTCGTCGAGCCTATTCAAGCACTGTTTTAGGCAGAAAACTCGTCATTCTTGAACCGTAGTAAATTAATTTGGGTTTCTCTCCCTGAAACTGCCTAACATTAGGCAGAAAAACTAAATTCTCTGCCTATTATTTCCAAAATGCAGCTAAGATACGCTCGCTAGATGAATTGGGGGAGGCATGCGCACATTCAATTATCGGAATCTGCCTAAGAATCTGTTCGACGGGGAAATCGGTGCTGCCAACGTCCATCTTTACGAGGACAAAGGAAAGTTATCGGCACTGAAAGCAAGCCGCATGAGCCAATTCGAAGCCTTGCGTGCACAGGCGCATCTGGACAATGTGGATGCATCGATGCGCATTGAGGGTCTTTATCTTGAACGCGGACGCTTGCAAGAACTGCTCAACGGTACAGCTCCAGCCACCGAGATCGAAGCGCAGGCAATAGGCTACTCGAACGCGCTTCATCTCATCGAGGACAACGATTCCGCGCTTGATTTCTCAACCTCAACGATACTCTTGTTCTACGAAGCGCTTTACGCACATCGCAACCTCGGAACGAAAAGCCGCTATCGCAAAAAGGACTTCATGTATGTGGACGTCGACGGACGCCCCCAAGCGGTGCCCGTCAGTCCCATCAACGCTTTTGAAACGCCACTCGTGCTCGGCGGCGCCTGCGATAGCCTTGCCGAAGCATTCAATGCCGACGCATGCAGCCCATTGATCCTGAATGCGATTTTCACAATCGATTTCCTCTGCATCCGGCCCTTCGACGAGGGGAACGGCCGCATTGCGCGATTGCTTGCTCACCTCCTGCTCGTGAAGGCGGGGTTTGACATTGCGCGATATTACAGCGTCGACCGCTTAATCGAACAATCCGGCATGGCCTACTACGACGCACTGAACTCCTGCGTAGAAGGCTGGGAGCGCGGCGTCAACGACTATTCGCCCTACGTGCTGTATTGGCTTGAAATGCTGCATGCCGCCTGTCAGCAGCTGATCGACATCGTAGATGAACCCGCAACCGGCATCGGCGCCAAATCGCGACGCGTCCGACAGTTCGTCAAGCGAGCTGACAAGCCCATTTCCAAACGCGATCTGCGTACAGCCCTGCCTGACATCAGCGAGGCTACTATCGAAAACGAGTTGGGAAAACTCGTGAAAGAAGGCTTGACCGAAAAGGTCGGCGCCGGCAGGAGCACCGCCTACCGTTGGATCGGCTAAGCGCACGTCAGCTCAATCGAAGTGGGCATGCGCCCAGAATAAGCACTTCGTCATCCACCCAAGACAAAAAGAGCCGGAAGGTGGCTTCTCCTTCCGGCTCTCATTTTGTGAAGGTTGGTTCTACAGCGAAATCGCCTCATTGGGGCACTCATCGATGCACGTGCCGCACTCGGTGCACTCGTCGGCATTGACGACTGCAACGCCATCCTCAAGCGCAATCGCTTCCATGGGGCATGCATCCACGCAAATCCCGCAGCCTACGCACTCTTCACCATTGATTACTGCTGCCATATTGTCGCTCCTTTTCTTCTCGTCTTAGGATTACCTCCCTCTAGGTGTAGTTTACACAGTTATCCAGAAGAAGGGCGCGCAAAATATCCCAATGGACAAACGGGGGGAGAAGCAATCGGCGTACAGCGCCAAGCCGAGCAGAAACAGGTCAAGGATTTCGGACGACTACGCTGCGTTTAGCGCCCGTCCGCGTTTTTCGTAGTAGCACCTGGCTGGAAGGCCGCTTTCATGTCCTCATCCGCATTCGGGAACCATGGGCACCTGTTGCGCCGACATTCTGCATTGCGGTTGAAGAACGAGCAGGTTATCTGCTCGGGAAGTTGCATGTTCACGCCCATGAGATCGTTTATATATGGAACCGCCGTCACAAGCGCGACGTAGCCGACACGCTTGCAGCAACGCGGACCCCCTATATCGGCTAAGCGGCCCAAAACCAGCGAAGTCAGCCGTTGGCATTGCGCCCAAGGCTCTTGGGTTAGAGGCGTCGAGCCGTTTATAACGCTCATTGCCTGCCCCGCCGAAACCGCCGCTCCGCACGTGCCCCAGAAACCGCATGCACCACCTGGCACCTGCAAGCTGCGCTTCTTCATCTCGGCAAGCGCCTGGTCTTTATCCCATCCATGCGGGAACGTTCCGCCTGCATTCGCATAGGCCGTGATGATCGACGCTCCTACGAGCGTATGATGCTCGGGGCCGTTCGGATAGATGGACTTGTCGCCCATTGCCTGAGCCATGATCTCGATCGGATTGACCGACTCGCTGCGCGAGCACAGCCCCATGATGTAATCCACGCCTTTTGCGCGATGGCATGCATCGCACACATAATGCCCTGCCTCGCAAACGTTATGGGCAAACTCGCTTTTACCGCAGATGCTGCACGTTATTTCACGCGCTTCTTCCCAGTACACAAGCGATTCGCCGCATACGAGACACACTGCCTTTGTTTTCGCCATGTTGCCCCCTTCGTCTTTAGAGCAGGATACACCAGCAGAAGATGAATTAGAAAGGCATCATTCCCGTTTAGCTTGCTCGATTGAAAATGCAGCATAATAGACCTTGCATTATAATGGACTATGTCTTATACTAAAGAAGGTCTGAAGCAAGCTGGCTGATTATTTCCCCTCACGATAATCAGCCGGCTCCTTCTTTTTCGTGGCACTGTCGATATGCCAGATTGCCAAAAAGAACCAAGGGAGAGCCTTATTTGTGAATCATTGGGGAGACTCCCCTTTGATTCAGAGGGAGACTCCCCCGTGAATCAAAGGGGAGTCTCCCCAATGATTCAC
>CAYOBD010000273.1:1289-3170 GCA_964402005.1 uncultured Eggerthellaceae bacterium | reverse complement strand
TACCCAGCAGGAAATATATTTCGTGCGTGGCGAAAACCTCGTCGACCAGCCCAGTCAGAAGCGATGCCAGGAAATACGCGAGGAAAGTCGCGGCGATATCCCACAGCATAAGCAGCGCCGTGCGCCGTGAGAATTGCAGATCCATGCGAGCCTTCCCCTATCGCCGAACCACAGTTAACCAAACTACAATATTGTACGGCATGCGCACACGCAGAACCGAACCTCGACAGGTTCTGCAAAGAGCACCCAGCGAACAATCATCGGAACCGCTCGGATTATTCGCCGTCGGGCGCAGGGATGCTCCATGTCGCGCCCTCGCCCTCGTATTTGCTTCTTTCTACATGGTCGAAATGGGAAACGATATCCTTCGGAAGGGAGTAGATGTCGCCGTACTGGCCGGTAATGAACCTCATACCATTTCGCGGCGCCGGACAGTCCAATCCTTCGAACTCGACAGTCACGCAGGGGAAAAACTCATCCACTTCGCCGAAGAAATCATAGCCGTTCAGATTGTCAAGGTTGTCGATGCCCAAGATGATCGACTCGGCTTCGCTTTCGTCGTACGTTAGGAAACCTCCTTCGGCATATTCCGCATTGACTGCACCGTCGAAATAGCCAGCGATTAGCGCCGATTCGGGTCTTTGCGCATCGACGTATGCGTCATCAGAACACCAAAACGCCAGATCCTCGTCAGCATCAAGGCAATCTATCATGCTCTTGCGATCCGCCTGCATTTCGTCGAAGGCTGCCCTTCCGGGCTTCTTGGCGAAATCGAAGACGAACAGATCGAGGAAACAGGGTATATCTGGATCCGCATAGCAGAACCGCACTTGACGACAATTGGCGAACCTGTCGTATATGATGCTGATTCGATACCTTTCGTAATCCGCAACAATCCTGATGAGCTCTTTCAGCTCGCCACGCATCATGCCCAGATCCGTGTCATCATCCCACGGAATGAAACCGCCATGGCGCACGGCTCCAAGCAGCGTACCGTGTGCTATCCAATAACGCAGCCCGTGTTTCTTACATAGGCGATCGAATTCGTTGAGCAGCTGCGCATGCCCAAGCTGGAGCATACGTAGACCGCCGTCGGCCTTCGGCATTTCTCTAAAGAAACGCTTCTTCGCATCGATTATCTGCTCGTCTTCCTTGCGATACAGCTCCCAAAGGAGCATCTTAATGTGGGCGTCATGTGCCTCAAGATTCCGTTCGATTCTTGACAATGCGTCTAGCGAATCATGGATGCGCCAGCCCATATCGTTGTTGAAGCCATTGACCGTCTCATACAATCCGTGGAACGAACGCGACGACGGAGGAAGGAACCCTTTCGCTTTCTGGAATATGCTCACGTTTCGAGCCTTTCTCGTAGTAATCCTATAATTCTGCTTCTCTTGTCCGAACTTATCCTGCCAATTCAACAACACGCCGAAGCCGATACCTCTTCGGTCTATTTGCAATCGTCGGCCGTAACACATGCGGCGACTTCGCATCTCAGCTGTTCGAGGCTGCGTTCGCGTGCGGCGGTCTCCAAGTCATCCAGTTGGGTCCGCCGTGTCTCGTCGAGCGTCGAACGCCTCTTCTTCCTCCATTCTCGCGCCATTTTAACCGCTGGAATCCTCATAAGCATCGTACCGCCCGCGTTTGGGTCGCCGTCATCAGGCACGTACCTGATGAACGAAAGATACTCTGCGCGCAGCTCCTCAATCTTCTCATCGGATGCACCCTCAATCAAAGCGGCGCATAGCTCTCGCAGAGGAGGTCCGAACCACATCCCGTAGGCATACTCCTTACGCAGATATTCGCCCAAAAGGGCTTGCAGCGGACCGTAGAGTTCCAACCTGTCCTCGATCGGCGAAATCATGCAATGGTACACGGTGA
>CAYOBD010000273.1:246-1279 GCA_964402005.1 uncultured Eggerthellaceae bacterium | reverse complement strand
TCTCGAATATGCGTCGCGCAATCGCCAGATGCTCCCTGCATTTGAGCAGATTATCGGCCGTGCGAGTCGCCATCAGCGAATTCGGACGTGCGACGCGATACATGTATAGATGATCGGGGATGAAAGCGACTCCGTGCGCCTTCGGATATGCAGCGAAATGGAATATCTCGTCCTCGCCGAACCTGACGGACTCGTCGAAACGCAGCTGCTCGCGCTCAAGCAAGGCGCGCGAGACCGCAGTTCTCCAAACGTAAGGATGCGATTGCTCCTTGAACAGGATATCGGGATCGAACGACTCGTAATACGCCATAGACGGCGTCAGCACGCGCTTCACCCAATCATTGGCATCGAAATCCGGCGTGCACTTCGCACCGAATGTAAGCATCTCGATGTCGAGCGCCTCGAATGCACTCATGACAGTTATGCATGCCTCGGGCACGATTTCATCGTCCGAATCCACGAACATCAAGATTGGGGCGCATGCTGCATCGATTCCGGCGTTCCTCGCAGATGACAATCCGCCGTTTTCCTTGCACACGATACGTAAGCGCGGCTCGACCTTCTCATACAGGCGAAGAATCGCCTCGGATCCGTCGGTACTGCCATCGACCACGCAGATGATCTCGATGTCCTTGAACGTTTGATTGCGAATCGAATCGATGCAGAGCGGCAGGTATCGCTCGACGTTATAGACCGGAACAATCACCGAAATGGCTGGCATATCCCCTCCCTAGTATCGGCGCGGCTTCAGCACATAGTCTATTCCGCCTTCTTTGAAATAGCGCAGGAGCCTTTGCTTGGTGCCGAGCCCCTCGTTGAACGCCGTGCGATACACATGCGAAAACCGCGGATCGTCCACGAGCATCCTCAACTCGCGCTCTTTCTCCGGCTCGAAGATCTCCCAAGCTATCTCGCCGTTTTCGATATGGCGCTTCATCTCCTCGGAGAACCTGAAGAAGAATTCACCTCCCAGCTCGGGCGCAAGGCGATCATAGTTCCACATGTACGAATCGAATTTCATCTTCACGAGCAC
>CAYOBD010000273.1:0-236 GCA_964402005.1 uncultured Eggerthellaceae bacterium | reverse complement strand
AAGGCGCGCGTCACAGGGTCATCCAGAGCCTTGACGAACCCGTCCCTGCGTTCGTACTCCTCGCATAAGCAGTACACCTTACCAGGCGAGTTCACCGACGACTTTTCGTTGTCCTGGCGATAATGCAAGTACGCGTCGTATATGAACCATACATGCTGCGCATTAAGCCACACCTGGAAATTGAACGAGGCATCCTGGTACGACGCACCCGGCGTCTCATTGAACCGTATACCATT
>CAYOBD010000272.1:0-3185 GCA_964402005.1 uncultured Eggerthellaceae bacterium | reverse complement strand
GGAGTCACGCAATCGGGGTCGACGACGACTTGCGTATAACCCGCGCGGTCACGCAGGTCGCAGAAAATGAGCCCGCCGTGGTCGCGGTTGTGCCACGCCCATCCCGTTAGCGTCACCTCGCGCCCGCAGTCCTCTTTGCGCAGCTCGCCGCAGGTGGCGGTATGCATGCAATACTCGTTCAAATAGTCAGTCATCGAAATTCCTACTCCTTGCAAATTGCCTTGCTTTCAAACTTGGTAATTGTAGCGCAGACAAGCGCAAAAGAAGAGAATGCGACATCATGACCACAACACGCCTACGGATGGGGCGCAAACGGGATCCGAACGAAACAAGATGGCAAAGAATTCAACAGCTTTGCGCCGGCCCGGTGGGCTAGTCGCGGTCGATGTCCGCAAACGCGATGACGCGGCGCGCGAACGTCGGGGCGAATTCGTCCATCGAAGTAATCTTAACCACATCGCCGCTGCAGGGCGCATGCACGTAATAGCCATCGGCTAGATACATCGCCACATGATGGGTGCCCTCGCCGGGCGTGTAGAAGAACAGCAGATCGCCCATGCGCAGCTCGTCAAGATCAAGCGGAACGCTCTCGCCGACATACTGCTGAACGTACGTCGTACGCGGCAGCTCGATGCCCAGTGCCTTGTTGCAAGACCACTGCACCAGACCAGAGCAGTCGAATCCCGTAAGCTCAGTGCTTCCGCCCCATACATAGGGCGTCCCGATATACGAAGTCACGATCCGCTCGAGGTTAACGTAGTCGCTGTAATCCAAGCTCCTTACCTTGCCGGTGTCGGCGTCCATGATGGTGCCGATCACGGTATAAGGCAGCGGCTCGTCGTAGCGATCCAATTCATAGCGTTCGATCATGCCCGCGATGGATGCAGCTTCTCCCTCGGAAAGAACGCCCTCCTCCTGCAGCCTATTCAGAGCAGCGTCGTATGAAAGGTTCTTTGCGAGGGGCGATCCGTTGCTTTTCGCGTACGAGCGCGTCAGATCTCGCGAGCACTTCTCGACGTATTCGCCGTACACCCGGTACAGAGTATCAGCCGACACATAGGTTCCCTTATCGGCAACCGTCTTCGCAATCAGGATCGATGCAGGGATGCCGTCCTTCAATCCGATGTAGCGCGCTTGCTCGCCGATGCTCGCAATCACGCGCTCAGTAGGGATGTCCTGGTGCTTGCGCGTGAGGTTTTTGATGCCTACCATCGCATCCGAAGGAATGGGGGCCTTCTTCTCCGCCTCGCTAGGTGAATCCTGCGCAGTCGGTTTCACGGCGGTCAGCGCATGTGCGACCTTCCGCCACTGCTTGCCGTCAGACTTGGAAGCATCGTCCTTTTGGTCGGCCTCATTTTCCTTGGGATCCGATTTTCCTCCGCGCTTAAGATCCGGCAAAGCGGAATTGCCGATGCCCTGCGAATCCGCATCCGTATTCGCAGCAACGGCGCCGGCCTGCGTCTCGGAAGGCGGACCAGCTTGCGATTCGAAGGCGAGCGACGCGACGGGAATGCCCAGCACGCAGATAATCGTTGCGCCTATGACTCCCGACAAAATGACCTGCTTCGAAAGCACGCAGACTACCCTTCTCGCCCGAGGACTGCACTTCGCTCATTATACCCGCATCGACGTTTCGGCATTATGGCAAAGCGGGTTTTTCCAATGGGCCAGAGGGTCTGACCCCGTTGGCTCACCGAGGCGCTGGGATCACGCACCAGCAGCCCATTCAGCCTTTTCGTCGTCACTCAGTGATTGCAGCCACAATCGCATCGAGCGAAACCTGGCGCTCCTCATGTGTTTCCATATCACGCAGATTGGCTGCACCGGCGGCAAGCTCGTCGGGACCGATAACGGCAACATAGCGCGCACCCAGCTTGTCGGCCAGCTTGAATTGGCTCTTCAGGCTGCGCTGCTGATGGCTCATGTCGGCCGCAATGCCCGCATCGCGTGCTTGTTGAACGAGCGCGAACGCTGCTGCACGCTGGTCGTCGCCGACCGTTGCAGCGAACAATGTGCAACCAGGCGCCCCAGGAAATGCATGACCCGCTGCTTCGAGCGCGAGCACGCACCGCTCGAAGCCGAGCGCGAACCCGAAACCGGGCGTAGCACGGCCTCCCACATCTTCGGCGAGCCCGTCGTAGCGTCCACCGCCGCCGATGGCGTTCTGAGCACCGTCGATGCCCGTCGCCTGAACCTCGAATACAGTGCGCGTGTAGTAATCGAGCCCGCGCACCAGCTTCGCATCCTCCGTATAGGCGATTCCCGCCATATCCAGATAGGATTTCACCTCATCATAATGAGCACGGCAGTCGTCGCACAGGTAGTCGACGATGCGCGGAGCGCCGTCCATCACCGCACGGCAGCCTTCCTCCTTGCAATCGAAGGCGCGCAGCGGGTTCAGCTCCATGCGCCGCACGCAATCCTCGCAAAGCTCCGCCTCGTGCTGCGCCATGTACGCGCGCACCGCATCGCGATACGCCGGACGGCACGACGCGCATCCCATGGAATTGACCAGCAACTCCATCGCATCAGACGGTATGCCGATCTCACCGAAGAAGCGCATGAGCATGATGATGCCCTCGGCGTCGACGCTCGGACGCTCCGCACCCAAGCACTCGATGCCCACTTGGTTGAACTGACGCTGGCGGCCTTTCTGCGGCCGCTCCGCTCGAAACATCGGACCCGCATACATCAACTTCGCAGGTGCGGCTCCCTGCGGCGCCAAGTCATGTTGCACAACGGCACGCACAACGCCGGCCGTGCCCTCGGGGCGTAGCGACAGGCGGGCGCTCGAGCGCAGCGCACCACCCTCCAACAGCGTTTTCATGTTGCCGCCCGATACGGCGGAGAACATCTCCTTGGATACGACATCAGTCGCCTCGCCGATGCCGCGCACGAACAAGTCGGTCAGCTCGAAGATGGGCGTTTCCATATAGCGGTAGCCGTATGCGCCGAACACGCGCAGTGCGAACGATTTTAATTCGTTCCAGAACGCCGCCTCATCCGGCAGCAGGTCTTTTGTTCCTTCGGGAAGTTTGATAGCCATGCTTATTCCCTCGTCTCCATCGATTATGCCAGTCGGTATTCTAAGGAAACACCGACCGATTGTCATCCCAAGCGCATGCTTGGGGTGACAGCGGGGGCGGTGACAACGGGGACGGAGGGTTCTGTCAACGTCCGTTGAC
>CAYOBD010000271.1:0-3188 GCA_964402005.1 uncultured Eggerthellaceae bacterium | reverse complement strand
GCGAAGGACAGACAGGATCTTCTGAGCCTCATCAGGCCGCACGAAATTATCGGCATCGACGAGGCTGCTGGCGAGACGAAGTCGTTCGCTGTGTATCGCGGAGTGGCGCAGGTGTTCAACAACCATCTGACCGTGCTTGCCCTGATGGGACGCGAGCTCGAAGAGATCGACATCGCCGACACGAAGGAGAAGCTCGAAGCGGCGAAAGTCGAGCTCGAGGCAGCGCGGCAGTCCGAGGAGAAGGGGAGCGCTTCCCAAGAGAAGACGCGAGCTGACTACATCGAGTGGTGCGAGCTGCAAATCAAGCTCGCGCAAGGCGAGATCATATAATTCTGCGCGCCTACGGCGCACGGAATGAGCTGCCGCTGCGAAGCCCCCAGACGCTCTGCTCGGGCGTCTGGGGGCTTCTTGCTGTCTTGCCTTGGGTAACCGGCCCATCGTGCCTCTGCCCGGGGTGGCGCAAGGCCGCAGCAGGAATGCGCCGCTGTACAGGTTGGGTTATGGAATAACCTGTCTGCTACTTACGTTAGAATGGACGTGCAGCGGAAAACCGGCGGAAACGCTCGAGGACCATCGATGGGGTTGCGAGAATCGGATAGGCAATGGTAAGCCGCGCGCGCATACATGCGATACTGTCAAACGATGACGTGAACGATAAGGTTGCCATCTGGTACAACCGCATAATGGTGTTCGTCATCATTCTGTGCTTGGTACCCCTTTGGTTCAAAGAGGCGTACCTTGGCCTCAGGGTTTTGGACCGCATCTGCGCTAGCATATTCATCTTCGACTACGTGCTGCGTTGGATTACCGCCGATTTCAAGCTGAAACGCGGGAAGGCCTCGTTTCTTCTCTATCCCATTACGCCCATGGCTATCCTCGACCTGCTCTCGATTCTGCCCTCCTTCGCTCCGTTGAGCGGCTCTTTTAAGGCGATCCGAATCCTCAGGATTATGGGTGCCTTGCGTGCATTCAAGTTGATCCGCTTTTCGAAGACCATTCAGCTGCTCATGGGGGCGTTGTACAACCAGCGCATGCCGCTTCTGGTCATACTTGTGCTCGGCGTCATCTATGTTGTCGTGTGCGCCACGGTCATGTTCAATGTCGAACCGGAGATGTTCGGCACCTTCATCGATGCGCTGTATTGGGCGGTTATCAGCCTGACTACGATAGGGTACGGTGATTTGACTCCCACGTCCGAGCCCGGTCGCGTCGTGGTCATGGTTTCGGCATTCGTGGGGGTTGCGATTATCGCGCTGCCGTCGGGCATCATCACCGCCGGTTTGATCGAGGAGCTGAATAAGAGAAGGCCGAGAGGTCCGTGGGACCGCCCTGGCCTTTGGGATCGTATAAGTGGAACAGATCGAGAAGATCAGGCGGGTCAGACGGAGCCGATGGAACAGGCGGGTCAGGCGGAGCAGGCGACTCAGGTCGGTCAGGCGGTTCAGACGGAGCAGGCGACTCAGCCCAGCCAGGCGGATCAGACGAAGACGGGCTAGAAATATTCGCCCTCCGCAAAGGGCAGGATTATGTCTCTAAGTATTCAGGTCAAATATACGGAACCGTAAGGATGAAGCTGCTCAATGGGGTAGAATGTCTTATTGAAATGCGTATTAAAAACGGATGAAATTACTGGAGAATGGCGGCGCAGAAAGGAAAGACGTATGCTCGAGCGGATTGATTTGAAAGCGGAGAAGCTGACGAAAGAAGAGTACAAGCCCGTACACGATGAACTCATCAGCAAGCTCGTGGTGCTTCAACAGGAGGCGCGCTCGAAGGGTGTGGGCCTGGTCGTGCTCGTCGAGGGTTGGAGCGGGGCCGGCAAGGGCAGTCGCATCTCCGAGCTCATCTACGAACTCGACGCGCGTGCGACGCATGTGCATGTAACGCCCGACATCGATGTTAAGGCGGCTAAGAAATTCGTTGGCGCAAAATGGGGTGTCGCGGGTTCCGAGCCGCTTATGCAGGAATTCTGGCAGGCGCTCGGCGAGCGCGGCGAGATCACCTTCTACGACCGCGGATGGTACAGCGCTGCAGCCGAGCGGGCTCTGTTCGGTTTGGTCGGGGATGATCCCAAAGAGATCAAGAAGCTTGCCAAGAAGATGAAAGACGTGCCTGCTGGTGAGATCGGCGCAGCACAGGCGCGCGGCGAGCTGCGCGGCGACGTCATCGGCGGCTACCAGCATATCGCGCACAATTTCGAGCAGATGCTTGTGGATGACGGATACGTTGTGGTGAAGCTGTTCGTGCATATTTCCAAAAAGGCGCAGAGGAAGCGCCTTGAAGGTCTGGCGCAGGATCCGGAAACCTCTTGGCGCGTGAGCAAGGGCAAGCTCGAGATGACGAAGTACTACGACGAGGCCTACAAGCTTTACGATCGCCTCCTCGAGGGCACCAATTTCGCTTTTGCTCCTTGGATCGTCGTGAACGGCGAAGACCGCCGTGCGGCGAACAATCAAATCGCGTCGGCGCTTGTCGAGGCGCTCGAGCATGCGCTTGCAGCCGGCCCCGATGAGGCCTCGGAGGCCGCCAAGGCGAAGGCTGCCGAGAATTCCGCACGCGCTGCAGAAGCCGCCGCGGAGGGCGGCGCCGAGGGCGCCGAGCAAGCAGCCGATGCGGTTGCCGAAGCCGAAGCGGAAGCAGCTGCGCAGCATGCGCTTGCGCCACGTGGCTCGGACTTCATCATCATGGCGGGCTATCCGCAGATCGACCATTCAATTCCCAAGCCGCGCATCGACGACATGGAAGAGTACCGCGCGCTGCTCAAGGCTGAACAGGAGCGTTTCCGCGCTCTCGAGCAGGAGATGTACCAGAAGCGCATACCGCTCATGATCATGTATGAGGGCTGGGATGCGGCTGGTAAGGGCGGCAACATCAAGCGCATCGCCCAGGCGATCGACGCGCGCTCCTACACCATCTTCCCGAGTCCGGCACCCACGAAGCCCGAGCTCATGCATCCGCATCTGTGGCGCTACTGGACGCGTCTGCCCAAGGCCGGGCATGTGGGCATCTACGACCGCAGCTGGTACGGCCGCGTGCTCGTCGAGCGCATCGAAGGCTTCGCTTCGCCTCAGCAGTGGGCGCGCGCTTACGACGAGATCAACGCATTCGAACAGGAGCTGGTGCAGTGGGGTGCCATCCTGTTGAAGTTCTGGGTCGATATTACGCCCGATGAGCAACTTGCCCGCTTC
>CAYOBD010000270.1:0-3202 GCA_964402005.1 uncultured Eggerthellaceae bacterium | reverse complement strand
GTACTCTCCCTCAACAAGTCTAATACGTTCATCAATCTGGAACAGACATGCCTTTCGGCCAGTCGCCGGATCCTGCTTGAGCACCCAACGCGCGAGATACAGCGCCGTAAGCATGCCGATAATGGCACAGATTGGCGCCATCCACGCTACTGCAGTTGTCATAACGCGTTCCTCCTTCGGTTTTGCTTGTCCCAAACTTGGTGAATTCTAGAGCATGCAACCAGAAAACGAGTAGCAAATACCGTGAAAGGCATATATTTTGCCCATTTGAGAACGAAACATACATAAAGGGCAAATTTTGCCAATAGCAAAGCAGATCAAGCAGTCCTCGTGATGCACCCGTCAGCAGCGCGCTACGGGTATAGAGAATACGCATTCCGGAATGTACATACCCTTTTGAAAATCATAGGTGTAAAGAGCGCTCATGCGGTTTTCCGCTACGGTAGCGACCAACTCACCATCTTCTGGCGGAGTTTCACTTTTCACGAGGGTTGTCGAGCAAGCGCACATCTCTTCGCAGGTATCAGCGGGAAGCGATTCGAACAAATCGAGCTCATCGGCAAAGAGCGCCGTGCCGTTCGACACCTTTCCAGCGAAATCGTCAACGAAGGCATAACGTATGCCAAGGACGCGAATCGGATCCAATGCCGCATCAACACCCAGATGCTCCAACGTTTCTATCGAAACGCTTTGCATGAGGGATATGCGCCCAGCCCGCGTTCGTTCGAGCGAGGCCACATGCGCAGCGCTTCCAAGATCGCGTCCGATGTCACGTGCGAGTGCGCGGATGTAGGTGCCCTTTGATACCGTAAATGCAGCATGCCATACCAGACATCCTGCTTCATCGCGGGCTATGCCGCGCAGCTCGGCAGCATGAACCTCAACGCTGCGAGGCTCAAGATCGGCTGCATTCCCCGAACGTGCGAGTTTATAAGCTGTTTTTCCATTGACTTTTATTGCTGAATAGGCAGGTGGAATCTGTTCGTGCGTACCAATTTGCGCAGCGATGAACGATCGAGCAAACTCTTCATCTTCGAGGTGTTGCGGTACGGCGCATGAACGTGAAATCTCTCCTTCAGCGTCATCGGTCGTGGTTTCCCAGCCGAAACGAATACCGACAACGTATTCCTTGTCATGTCCGACCAGATATTTGTCCAAGCGCGTCGCAGGGCCTACGCAGATGGGAAGCACGCCCGAAGCGAGCGGATCGAGCGTCCCCGTATGGCCGACGCGTCGTTCGTTGAAGATACGCCGGCATCTGTTTACGACATCATGCGATGTCATCCCCGTAGGTTTGTTGATGCCTACGAGCAATGAAAGGCCTGATTGCCCGCGCTTCATGAAAGAGCAGCCTCGATCTCGGATGCAAGCTCTTTTACGACGGCATCCATCGGGAGCTTTTCAGTGAATCCGGCGGCAGCGATGTGCCCTCCCCCGTTGTGACGCCGCGCTATCGCCGACACGTCGGTGGAGTCCTTCGCGCGCAGGCTTCCCCGAACGACACCGTCTTGCTCCCTGAGCATGCAGGCGACTTTTACTCCTCGTATCGAGCGCAAGGTGTCAACGAGCGGTTCCAGATCGGACTTTTTAGCCCCAATCCGAGCCATGTCGTCTTCTGCCACCCAGCTTACGACTCCTTTGCCGTCAGCCACGAACACAGCATGATCGACAGCAAGAAATTCAAGCTTCATCGATGCCAGCGAAATGTTCTGATATGCCTGCGTTGCAGCTTCAGCCGGATCGGCCCCCGCGGCGACCATCTCGGAGGCGGCAAGGAATGCATCGCGGTTTGAGTTCTGGAAGCGAAACCCACCCGTGTCTGTCATAAGACCCGCATAGCAGCATGTAGCGACATCGCACGGCACGTTGTCGCACAGCATGCGAGCGAGATCCCACACGATCATCGCCGTAGCGGCTATATCGGGGTCGACATAGGTGTAATCGCTTATCCGCTTGTCGTTTGCGTGATGGTCTATTGTCACCGTGCAGGGTGAAGCATCATGGTATCGGGCGGACAGGCCCATGCGCTCTTGATTGGGCACATCCACGGCGATGAACACATCATGCACCGAGAGCTCCTGCGATGCGGGAACCATACGATCCGCACGCGGCAGATATTCGAGCGTGGGGTCGATCGGTCCTTCGTTTGCAAGCAAGCAGGTTACCTGTTTGCCCATGGATTCGAGCACGCACGCAAGTGCCAACTGCGATCCGATGCAGTCTCCGTCTGGGCTGACATGCCCGGCGATCATGACTGAATCGGCCTTGCGCAATACATCCGCAATCTGTTCGAGCGTCGCATTCGACTGTGGCGTTATGGCCATCGCCTACTCGCCTTCCTCTGAAACCTCTTCAGAAGCCATCCTCTCGCGCTCGCTCGCAAGCGCACGCGCGATACGCTCTGCTTCGTCTACGCTCTTATCAAGGAAGAAGCGCAATTCGGGCGCCGTTCTCCAACTAAGTTTGCGCCCCATAAGAGAGCGAATGCGCCCTGCAGCGCTCTGCAGTGCCTCCTGGGCATCCGCGTATTTGCGGGGATCGGCTGTGTAATGCACGTTGCAGACGCTGCGGTCGAAGCTGACCTCGCATCCGGTTACCGTCACAAGGTCAAGCCGCGGATCGGACACCTCGAACATGAGGATTTCCGCAATGACCTGCCGCGCCTGCTCGTTAACGCGCCTGTTCGTGTTCTGCTTCATAAGCTCTGTCTATTCCGTACGCTCTATCTCTTTGATTACATAACCTTCGATCGTATCGCCCGGTTTAATATCCTGGAAACCGTTGATGCCGAGACCGCATTCGTATCCGTTCTTGACGGATTTGACATCATCCTTGTAGCGGCGCATGCTTGCCAGCGTACCGTCGAAGATGATCGTTCCGTCGCGCACGATGCGCACGCGGTCGTCGCGGTTCATTTCGCCTTCGACCATGTAGCAGCCTGCGATGGTTCCCACCTTGGGCACGCGGAACAGCTCGCGTACTTCGGCAATACCAGTGTCTTCCTCGATGATCTCGGGCTTGAGCAGGCCGACGCGCGCGGCGTTGATATCCTCGATAGCCTGGTAGATAACACGGTACAAGCGGATGTCCACTTTCTCTTTCTCGTCCTGCTGCTTCGACTTGCCCGTCGGACGGACGTTGAAGCCGATGATGATAGCGTCCGAAGCCGCAGCCAGCGTGACGTCGGTTTACGTAATGCCGC
>CAYOBD010000269.1:0-3237 GCA_964402005.1 uncultured Eggerthellaceae bacterium | reverse complement strand
GCCTACTACCTCACGCTGATGGGCCACGAGGTCGTCGTGTACGAGCAGTTCGACCGCCTGGGCGGCATGCTCCTGTACGGCATCCCGCGCTACCGCCTGCCCGAGGAGAACCTGGCCTACGACATCGACGCCATCCTCTCGCTCGGCATCGAGGTCAAGTACAACACGAAGATCGGCGAGGACATCGCATGGAGCGATCTGCTCGATGAGTACGACAGCATCTACGTCGCCATCGGTGCCCATACATTCAAGTCGCTCGATATCGATTACGCGGTTCGCGACAACGTGTATGCAGCCGTCGAGTTCCTGCATGAGGCCTCGAGCGGCAACCGCGTGAGCCTAGCTGGCAAGGACGTCGTTGTTGTCGGCGGCGGCAACGTGGCCATGGATGCAACGCGCACGGCCAAGCGCTTGGGCGCCAACACGGTCACCTGCATCTACCGTCGACGCATCGAGGATATGACGGCACTTCCCACCGAGGTCCACTCCGCACAGGAGGAAGGCTGCAACCTGGTCGAGCTCATGGCGCCGGTTCGCGTCGAAGCCGGCACGGACAAGCCGCTGCGCTTCATCGGACAGCCCCAGATGCCGAGCCTCTATCGCGGTGGGCGTCCAACCCCCAAGAACAGCCCCGCCGACGAGGTCGCATACGAATGCGATATGGTCATCGAGGCTATCGGCCAAAGCATTGAGTCCGAGTACTTCGAGAGCCAGGGCATCCGCGTGAACCGCGGGCGCATGGTGGGCGACGAGTACGGCGCAATCGACGAGGACGGCAAGGTCTTCGTCGGCGGCGACTCGGCCACCGGCCCGGCAACGGTCATCATGGCCATCGCAGCGGGCAAGGCCGCTGCAGCCAACATCGACCGCGCGCTCGGCTTCGAGCACGATGTGTATGACAGCGTCGAGATTCCCGAGGCTGTCTTCGATTCCAAGCTCGCATGCGGACGCGTCAATATCCGCGAGCGTGCCGCCTTTGAGCGTGGCACGGACTTCGATGGCGTGGAGATTCCGCTGCTCGATGCCGAAGCGGAGCAGGAATGCGGGCGCTGCCTGCGCTGCGATCACTACGGCATGGGCGCGCTGCGTGGAGGGAGGCCCCGCAAATGGTAACGCTGACTATCGACAACCAACAGGTTTCCGTGCCGGAGGGCACGACTATCCTCAAGGCCGCCGAGGAACTGGGCATCAAAATCCCCACGCTGTGCTACCTTCCGAAGGTCAACGAGATCGGCGCCTGCCGCGTCTGCGTCGTCCAGGTCGAAGGCGAAGAGCGCATGTGCGCATCGTGCAACACGCCTGTCGCTGAGGGCATGGTCGTCCACACGAACACACCGCAGGTCGTAAGCGCACGCCGCCTGAATCTGGAAATGATCCTTTCCGAGCACAACACCGAGTGCACAAGCTGCGAGCGTACAGAGACGTGCGCGCTGCGCCGCATGGCCGACGCGTTCAACGTGGAGAAACTGCCCTTCGAGCCCAAGTTCGCTAAGCGCGATTGGGACGAGGATTTCCCGCTGCAGCGTGATGCTTCGAAGTGCATCAAGTGCATGCGCTGCGTGGCCATCTGCTCCGAGGTCCAGCACTGCTCCGTGTGGGATTTCACGGGTACCGGCCAGCATATGAAGGTCACGGTGAAAGACGGTCTGCCCATCTCCGAGGCAAAGTGCGCGCTGTGCGGACAATGCATCACGCACTGCCCGACGGGAGCGCTCACCGCACGCAGCGACATCAACAAGGTTGTGGATGCGCTCGCCGACCCCAATGTCGTCACCGTCATCCAGGTAGCTCCCGCCGTGCGTTCGGCATGGGGCGAGGGCGTCGGCCTGACCCGCGAGGAAGCCACGCAGGGCCGCATGGCCGCAGCGATGCGCCGTCTTGGCTTCGACTACGTCTTCGACACAGACTTCGCCGCCGACCTCACCATCATGGAAGAGGGCAGCGAATTCCTGGAGTACATCAAGACCGACAAGAAGCGCCCGATGTTCACGAGCTGCTGCCCAGGCTGGGTGCGTTTCGTCAAGCTGCATTACCCGCAGTTCGTGGGACAGCTTTCGAGCGCGAAGTCCCCGCATGAGATGATGGGTGCTTGCGTCAAAAACACGATTGCGCAGGATGCGAAGGAAGAGGGCAAGAGCATCTTCTGCGTATCGATCATGCCGTGCGTTGCCAAGAAGTACGAATGCAGCGTGCCGCAGCTCGCCACGGAGGGTGGCCCGGATGTCGACGCCGTCATCACGACGCGCGAATTCGACCGCATGCTGCGCATGTTCAGCGTTGCCGTGCACGACCTGCCCGAGGAGGAGTTCGACGCTCCACTCGGCATGTCCACGGGTGCTGCGACGATCTTCGGCCGCACGGGCGGCGTCATGGAAGCCGCGCTGCGTACAGCGGCATTCCTGCTGACCGGCGAGGTTCCGGATTTCGCCACGTGCGACTGCACAGATGCCACGCCCGAGAAACCGTGGGTGGTAAAAGAGCTCGACATCGCCGGTGCGCATCTGGCGATTGCAGTTGCCAGCGGTCTCGAGAACACCGCGCAGCTGCTCGACGCGCTGGATGCCGGCGAGGTTTCCTACGATTTCGTCGAAATCATGGCCTGCCCCGGCGGCTGCGTGGGCGGCGGCGGTCAGCCCATCGCATTCAACCAGGAACTCGGCCCCGAGCGTGCATGCGTGCTCAACAGCATGGACGGCGCCGACGTGCTGCGCTTCTCGCACGACAATCCGCAGATCAAGCAGTTCTACGCAGATTGGGCAGGCGAGCCGCTTTCGCACGTCTCGCACAAGTGGCTGCACACCGATCAGGAGACCTGGGATATCTAAAAGAACGCACTGAGTTCGCGTTCCCGGCACAAGAAAGGGCCCCTTCCCGAAAGCATTGCGGGAAGGGGCCCTTCGATTTGGTTGCCGGCGGCAGTCACGATGGACAGTCGACGGCAACCACGATGAACGGCAGGTAAAAGGGTTACACTAAAAGGTAGGCTGCAGTTCGGGAAAGATGGGCTGCAATGCGACAAAGGCAGACCTCATTGCAGCAACGCACCTATTGATTGAAAGCTGCGGAGAAAAGACGCCCACCTCTTGCACGCTGTCCGCAACAGGAAAGGATATCCATGGCGAAGAAGCAGGCAAAGAAGAAACCGAACGCGAAAGCTGCAGCATCGAACCACCCGCTGGCAGCTTTGTACCGTCTGGATCCGGATACGCCGCGCCTCGATGACGTCCCTGCAGTATT
>CAYOBD010000268.1:0-3256 GCA_964402005.1 uncultured Eggerthellaceae bacterium | reverse complement strand
TGTTCACGCTCTCGTTCGGGCTCGCCCAACTGCTCACCGACCCGCTGCAAGCCGGCATCGCGCTCGCCGTGTGCGCTGCTTCGGCGGCTGCTTTCATCCTGCGGCAGCTGCGTGTCGAAAGCCCGCTCATCGACTTGTCGCCGATGCGCCAAGGCACGTTCTGGCCAACGATCATGCTCGTCACAATCGCAATGATGAGCACGTTCTCGCTTTCGGTGCTGCTTCCCGTATATCTGGAGGGCGCGCTCGGCATGGAGGCCTTCGTTGCAGGGTTGGTAATCCTGGTTCCCGTGCTCGCAAATGCAGGGACCACGCTGATCGGCGGGCGCATCATGGACCGCGCGGGCGAATGGCCGCTGCTGCCTCTGGGATTCGCCGTGGTTGCAGTCGGGTTCTGCCTGATGGCCGCAACCGCGGTTGAACTCTCGGCAGGTTTGCTGTTCGCATCGGCGCTCGTGGCCTATGTGGGCGTCGGCCTCGTGTTCTCGCCCTCGCAGACAAGCGGCTTGCGCACGCTTCCTCCGCAGATGAACCCCCACGGCGTGGCGCTGAACACCACGTTCATCCAGATCGCCGCATGCGTGGGGCCGGCGCTCTATACGGGCATCATGCAGGGTGTGCAGGCAGGCGCCATGGACAGCAGCGCTTCGGCGGAGATTGCGCTGGCCGAGGGCTTCCGCATCGCCATGATGGTCGCCGCGGTGATCGGGGTCGCTGGATTCGCAATTGCTCTGAAACACGCCCTCGCGATGCGCAGGCGCACGGCAGCAAGCGAAAAGGCGCGCCAAGCAGCGCCTGCGGCCGGAACGTTGCTCGCTTCCATCATGGACAGCGACTACTATGCGCTTCCTCCCGAGGCCTCCATGGTGGATGCCATGCGCGCCCTAGCGCAGCGCCACGTGAGCGGCATGCCGCTCGTCGACAGGGAGGGTCACGTGCTCGGCTTCATATCCGATGGCGACATCATGCGCTACCTTGCCGACTCCCATCCTGCAGTCGTGGGAACGTATTCCCTGATGGAGCTTGCAAACGGCGAGACCGTCGACGAGCGTCTGCACGACCTGGTGAACCGTTCGGTCGCCGAGGTCGCAACGCGCCAGGTGGTTTGCCTGCCCGTCGGCGCAAGCCTGGAAGACGCATGCGATGTGCTGGCGGCGCACAAGCTCAAGAAGGTCCCCGTCGTGGAAGACGGCCGTATCGTCGGCATGCTCAGCCGCTCCAACGTAATCCGCTACATCATGGAGAACCTGATCGCCGCTGAGGCAGGCGCCTAAGAGCGCGCTTGCCCGAGCACGCTTGCCAGAGCGCGCTTGCCAGAGCACGCTTTCCCCGAGCACAATCCCCCGCGGTGCGGCACGATGTCGGCTTTCCGCCTGCCCTATCAACCGCGCGTCCGCTAATAGGGAACATGCTGCGTCACCTCGCGCCGATGCGTGCGATAATTCCGACCGTAGACGGCATCAATAGAGGCCTGATGGACAACTGATTGAGATCCGATGGAAGGGGCGCCCATGATCCGCATCGCAGCGAAACAGCTTATCCGTGAAGATTCGATTGAGCAATTCCAGGAGCTGGCCAAGAAGCTTGCCGACGTTGCTGTAACCGAAGAAGGCAATTGCAGCTACGCTCTCGCGCGCAGCATCGACAACCCGCAGGCTTTCTGCGTGTTCGAGGCATGGGAGAGCATGGAAGCCGTCCAGAAGCATATGGATTCGGAGCTCTTCCAGACGCTCGCGCCGCAGATGGGCGAGCTCTTCGCTGCAGAGCCTTCGCTCGAGATCTACGAAGAGGTCTAAGAGCCGGGCTCCTTTCACCTGTGCACATGATGCGCAACCCATGTGGAAATTTGTTCCAGGAAGTTATTTCCACGCAGGAAGAAATTTCCATGTGCGCGGGGGCACCTTCGCAGATAGCACCATAAGCGAATCAAAACTCACCTGGAAGGCGCTCAACGAAGCGCATGGTGTCAGCGCAATCTGAATTCGCGCATACATGGATACTACAATTTATAGTACTCTTTCTTGATATTTCCACTCATATACGGATTTGCGCAGGTGATTGAGGTCTATAGAATGCATGGCATCGCGTAAGAAAACCGCACACAACAGGAGGCTCGCCATGCTCACGCCCAAAGAGAACTACCTTGCAGTGCTCAACCATGAGAAGCCCGACTTCGTGCCCGACGTGGCGCTTGATGCCGTCATGGTCGGCGGCGCGTTCGAGCTCTTCGAGAACGGCCCGCTCGGCGGCGGGGTCGATGACTTCGGCCTCGAATGGGTGTGCACGGCCTCGGCAAACGGACAGGCAACGCCCGCGCCCGGCTGCATTCCCGTCCCCGACGTGACGGAGTGGCAGAAATACCTTAAAATCCCCGACCTCGGCAAACTCGATTGGGAGGGCATGGCGGCCGCGCAGTTCGCCGGCCGCGAGGAGGACCGCAAGAACAAAGTGGTCATCTACGGCACGTGGAACTCGATCTTTTTACGCTTCAGCCACCTGCTCGGATTCGAGGAGGCGCTCATCGCGATGTACGAGGAGCCCGAGGCGTGCATGGAGATGATGAAGGCCATCGCCGATTACAAGTGCGACCTCATCGAGCTCATCGGCAAATACTTCAAGCCCGACATCATCACGCACTACGACGACGTGTGCACGGAGCGCGGGCCGTTCATGCCGCCAGCGATGTACCGCGAGATGATCAAACCGTTCCACAAGCAGATGAACGACGCCATCAAGTCAGTGGGCGCCCTGCCCTCGCAGCACTGCTGCGGGTTCTGCGAGGACCTGATCCCCGACTTCATCGACGAGGGCGCAGCGTCGTGGGAGGCCGCACAGCCCTCGAACGACCTCGCAAAGGTCATTCGCGAATACGGCGACAAGATCACAGTCGTCGGCGGCTATGACACGCAAGGCCTGCCAGGACGTCCCGGTGTGACCGATGAGGAGATCGAGGCCGAGGTGCAGCGCATGATGGACGCCTACGCTCCGCTCGGCAGCTTCATCAGCATGGGCTTTCTGCTGTCGAACGACCCCGATCCGATGGCGTTCGTCATGGGGATGATGAAAATCGCGGGCTACATCGACAAATTGCGGTATAACTACTACAAGTAAACTGCAAACCAGGCCATCCGGCCAACGCAAACGAGGAGGCGATGCCGTGGAACCGACGCTCGGCATCGTCTCCTATCTTTTGTCGGACGCCTACATCCTGGAGAGCGACCAGAAGTGGGGGGCGGTGGTGACCCCAACCCCGGGG
>CAYOBD010000267.1:0-3279 GCA_964402005.1 uncultured Eggerthellaceae bacterium | reverse complement strand
CAGGGGTGAGCGTACGGACCTTGCAGCATTACGACAACATCGGGCTGCTCCATCCGGCGATGCGGACCGATGCGGGGTATCGGCTTTACAGCGACGCGGAGCTCGAGAAGTTGCAGCAGATCCTGCTGTTCCGCGAGCTCGAGTTTCAGTTGAAGGACATCCGCGCCATCATCGAAGCGCCCGATTTCGATACAGAAAAGGCACTCGACCAGCAAATTCAGCTGCTCGAGCTGAAAAGGGACCATCCGGACGACCTCATAGGACTAGCACAAGGACTCAAGGAAAGGAAAGCGGGAACCATGGACTTCAAGGCATTCGATACGAGCAAGATCGACGAGTACGCGCAGCGCGCGAAGGCGGAATGGGGCAACACGCCCGCCTACCAGGAGTTCGAGGAGAAGGACCGCGGTCGTACGCAGGAAGAGAAGCAGGGGATTGCCGTGGAGATGATGGGGCTGTTCCTGGAGTTCGCCAGCTTGAAGGACGGTGCGCCCGATGCCCCGGAGGCACAGGCGCAGGTGAAGAAGCTGCAGGACTACATCACTGCGAACTTCTACAACTGCACTGACGAGATCCTTGCTGGTTTGGGGCAGATGTACGGTTGTGGCGGCGAGTTCACGGATAACATCAACGCTGCGGCTGGCGCGGGCACGGCGGAGTTTGCAGCGCAGGCTATCGAGGTGTACTGCGCTCGCTAGTGCGTTGTGCTCGCACTCGCATCTTGTCGCACTCGCGGCTTGTCGGAGCACGGCATCCGCTAGTTGGCAGGGTGCGCAAATTCGGTTTCAGATGCCACGTCGATGCCCGCCTCTGCCAGAAGGGAAGCGGTCTTTCCCATACCGGGAATCAAGGTGCCGGTGAAGGTTCCGTCGTACACGCGGCCTACGCCGCACGAAGGGCTGTTCGCCTTCAGAATCGCCCGTGTGCAGCCATGCTCCCGCGCGATGCGAAGCGCTTCCCGCGCTCCCTCTTCGAACGCCGCGGTCCTATCTACGCCCGCAGCGTCCACCACGCGGCCGTCGCCCTGGATCTCCGAAGGCGTGCGCGGCGTGGGCAGCCCGCCGAGCTGTTCGGGGCAGACGGCGACGAGCTCGTACGTGTCCGCCAACCGCATCACGCCGTCGCACGGTTGCGCCGTGCCATCGTAGCGGCATGGTTCGCCGAGCAGGCAGGCGCTGACCAGGATGGGCTCGCCAGTCCGCTTCGCAGGGTTCGCGGCATCGTCCGCGTCATCTCGCCCTGTCTGCTTGTCCAATCCCAAAAGCTGCTCGATGGCTTCGCATAGGTCTGCGGCCTTATCGGCGAACTGCGCACGATTGCCGATAGTGCGAAATGCTGGATGACCAGACCAGGCATCGATAATGCGATCGTCGATGCGCGCGGCTTCCTCGGCGCTCTCCGATCGGGCATTGTTGTTGGCCGTGGTGTAGGCATCGGGGTTGCTCTTGGCAACCGACTCCAGATGAAATACCGCATCATAGCGCGCCAGGGCCATGGCGTTGTCGAGTCCGTTCGAGGCAAGGATCTGCGCATATTCGGCATCGGTCAGGTAGGCGTGGCTGTCGCACAGACCCCGGTCGCAGACGACGATTGCAACATCTTCGTCGCGCGCCTGCTCAAAGGCAGCAGATTCGCGTTCGAGCTGGAGTGCCATGACATGCTTTTGGAATTCGAACATGGATCGGCAGGTCCAGGGTGCGATGCCGTCATCGATGAGGTCCGTGGCCGCTTCGGCGACGAAAACCGCGGAGGCTCCAAGCTGTTCGAGCCGTTCATGGAGCACCTTCATCGCCGACGTCTTGCCGGCGCATGGTCCGCCCGTGATCGCAACAACCTTCATCCCGTGTCCCCGTTCGCAGTTTACCTGAAGACATTATAGGGAACTGCATGTCTGACTGAGGTTGGGGCGATACGTCTGAAGGCCTTCGGCCAGACCGGAGGAGATTTCGGGGCAAAACGCCCGGGCGCGTCCGTCAGCTCTGCACTTGCTTCGGGGCAAGGCGAACCAGGCAGGCAGCGCCCAGCACGAGCAGCGGAATACCTGCGATCAAACCGAGCGGCGAGGGGCCCATGAGGCCGGGACCGCTCGCGCAGAACACTACACCGATGTTCGCAATTGCATTGAAAGCGCCATGCGCCAGCGCACACGGCCACACGCTTTCCGTGCGTGCCCTCAGCAGCGCAAGGAAGCAGCCAAACGCTGTGCAAGAAAGCGTCATCACCAGGATGCCGGTTATCGGAAACCCCGTATAGTCCATGCCGTAGTTGTGGCCCATCGCGATGACCGGGGCATGCCACAGCCCCCAGATGATGCCCGAAACCACAACTGCTGCGCGCGCGGGCATGTGTTCGGCGAGCGCCGGGAACAGCATGCCGCGCCAGCCCAGCTCCTCGCCAAACGCGGGAATTGCGTTGATGAACGGCGCGACTGCGAGGGAAGCGAAAAGCGTTGCGCTCAGCAGTATGGGCATCGGGGGCATGTCTGCTGTCAGCGTGTCGACGGGCATACCCGCAGCGGCAGCCGTCGTTTCGAGGTAGGACATCATTGTCGGGTCGAACAGGGGAGGGTTCGCCACGAAAAACACGATGCAGCCGAGCAGGGCGAGCCCGGCAGGTACGAACCAGGCAGCCAGGTAGTATTTCAAGTTGGCACCGATACGCGGCTTGATGCCCAGGTCGATGCGCTCTTCAGGTCCGCCCACGCGATTGGCGATGAGCGCGCCGACAAGCGGGAAGAACATGCTCACAGCTATGAGCGCTATCATAGCCACCGACGAGTTTTCGCCATTCTCGAACGTGCCGAGCGCGAAGCCCGCGGGAATCAGCAAGCCCCAGGTAAGACCGAATGTGACGACAAGGAAGACGACAAGGCGCTTCATGGGTGAGCCTCCTTCTAGGAAGTAAAGAATGTGGGATATCGGCTTTCGGCAACCGAGCCGCTGTTACCGCACGATTTCCTCCAAGTTCGCGACGATACACTTGAAGCGCGGGTCATCGGCGAGTGGTGCGAAAACCGGGTTAGCTGACACGCTCTCGACCAGGCTTTTCTTGTTGAGCTCCTCGTCGCGCGGCGCGCTCGTGCCGACGACGTTCACTTCCTCGATCCACGCTTCCAGCTTGTCGAAGAACGCATCACCGTGCAGCCTCAGCGGAAACTCCAGTTTGCGACACGCCTGTTCGTAATCCTCCCGGCTGTCGAAAGCTGCTTCCGCATTCCCGCACATCATGTAGGCCATCGCAAACGACAGGTGAACGGCTGCGCAGTTAACGTAAACCGCT
>CAYOBD010000266.1:0-3308 GCA_964402005.1 uncultured Eggerthellaceae bacterium | reverse complement strand
AGCGATAGGAGGGCTTGCTATGGAAATGACCGTCGACGCGATGGGCGACAAGTGCCCGGTGCCCGTGGTGAAGGCGAAGAAGGCGCTCGCCACGATGGAAGAGGGAACGCTCGAGGTTCTCGTGGATAACGAGACCAGCGTGAAGAACCTCACGAGCTTTGCTAAGTCGCAGAACTGCGAGGTGTCCGACGAGCAGCTCGGCGAAGAGAAGTATTCGGTGAAGATTGTGAAGACGGCAGGCAGCGCGCCGGCTGTGGCTTCCGAAGGCGGCGCCGGCATCGGTCCGCGCGTCGTGGTCGTCCCCTCCCCGGTTATGGGCCATGGCGATGACGAGCTGGGCGATGTTCTGATCAAGGCGTTCATCTTCGCGTTGACGCAGCAAGATGACCTGCCCGACTGCGTGCTCTTCTACAATGGCGGCGTGAAGCTGACCTGCGAGGGCTCGCCTGTGCTCGAAGATTTGGAAAAGCTCGCGAACGCCGGTGTGGAGATCTTCTCGTGCGGCACGTGTCTGAAGCATTACGGCATCGAGGACAAGCTAGCCGTGGGCGAGGTGACGAACATGTACGTCATCGTGGAGAAGCAGCTGCAGGCTGGCGTTGTCGTGAGGGCGTAGGGATTCGGCCGCATGATTTACTTCGATAATGCTGCAACGACGCGGATGAAACCGCCGGAGGTTGCGCGGGCAGTGGCGAAGTCCATCGATTCGTTCGGTGGCGTCGGGCGTGGAGTGCACGAGGCGTCGATCGATGCGGGCATGACAGTATTTATGGCACGCCAGAAGCTATCCGACCTGTTCGGTGGGCCGGGGCCGAAGCGTGTCGCATTCGCCATCAACGCTACCGAAGCGCTCAATACCGCCATTGCGGGGCTGCTCCGCAATGGCGATCATGCCGTAACCACCGCTGCATCGCATAACTCGGTGCTGCGCCCGCTGTTCCGCGCGCTGGATGAGGGCACGGCGGATGTGGATGTTGTGCCGATCGCGCAGGACGGATCCATAGATTACGACGAGTTCGACGCAGCGTTCCGTTCCAATACGCGTTTGGCCGTGGTTACGCATGCATCCAATCTGACGGGCGACGTGTACGATATCGCGCGGATGGCTCGGATCGCCCATGCGCATGGAGCATTGCTCGTTGTCGATGCAGCACAGACGGCGGGTGCGATACCCATCGATATGGCTGCCCAGCACATCGACGTCGTGTGCTTCACCGGGCATAAAAGCCTATACGGCCCGCAAGGAACGGGTGGCCTATGCGTGGCTGACGGCATCGACATCGCGCCTCTGAAAGAGGGCGGTACGGGCACGCACAGTTACGATCGTCGCCAACCCGATTTCATGCCGGAGCATCTGGAGGCGGGCACGTTGAATGCGCATGGCATCGCAGGCCTGCTTGCAGGTGTTTCCTATATTGAAGCCAAAGGCGTTGATGCGATTCATGGGGAAACGCTCGCACTTGCAGATCGCTTCGAGGCGGGGGTGGCCCAAATCCCCGGCGTGAAGCTGCATGGGGGGCATGGCGGCATGGATCGCACGGGCGTCGTGGCCATCAATATAGGCGAGAACGATTCAGCGCTTGTTGCCGACTTGCTGTCGAACGGCTATGACATTTGTACGCGCGCCGGCGCCCATTGTGCGCCGCTCATGCACGAGGCACTGGGGACTCAGTCCCAGGGAGCTGTACGTTTCAGCTTTTCGCATTTCAACACCGTCGACGAGGTCGATCAGGGCATACGCGCCATCGCCGAGATTGCGGAAGAGCTCCGCTGATGCGTGCGAAGAGTCCGAAAGCAGTCGTAACATTCGGCTCCACATCGGATGCCATGGCCATGGAGACGACTGCGCGCGCCTACGGACTGCCAGGACGCGTCATCCCTGTGCCTTCCGAGATCGATGCTGGCTGCGGTTTGGCCTGGTGCGCGCCGATAGAATTGCGCAGTGAGTTGCTGGCGGGCATCGCCGAGCATGGATTGGCATATGAGGGCGTGTTCGAAGTCGCAATGTACTAGGCATTGAGTCTGCGCATACAGGGCTTCCGCCCGCTTGCTCGGCAGCAAACGGAGTGATAGGAGGTGCCAGGAACCCGAGACTGGAAAAAAGGTTGCAAAAATTTCCCATTACCTGCGTGAAAGTGAATCATTACGTATTGATATCGCAATCATAAAAACCTATAATGGAAAATGCTAATCGCGGTTATTAAAAACTGGCATTAATGACCGCAATCCAGTCCCAACTAGCAAAAGAAAGGAGTGGTGAACGCACATGAAGCTAACCATCGGCAACCTGCATGTGCAGGATGTCTGCCTTGGGTCAGAGAATTCGTTCAAAGACGGAATTCTGACCATCGACAAGGAGGCAGCCATTGCGTATCTGATGGAGGAGGACGATCACATCACTGAGCTTGATATCGTGATTGCCCGTCCTGGCGATGATACGCGCATCGTCCCGGTCATTGAGACCATCGAGCCGCGCGTCCGCATGGACGACCGCTGCCTGTTCCCGGGCGTCACGGGCGATATCGTGCCTGCTGGTGACGGCGACCTGAAGGCCTTCAAGGGCTGCTGCGTTACCGTAGTCGGCAAGGAATGGGGTTCGTTCGGCGACGGCGTCATCGACATGGGCGGCGAGGGTGCCAAGCACACCTATTGGTCGAAGCTCATCAACATCTGCCTGGTCGGCGACACGGACGAGGAGTTCGAGCGTCACGAGCAGCAGAAGTGCAATCATGCACTGCGTTGGGCCGGCCATCGCTTCGCCGAGTGGATCGGCAAGATCGCCAAGGATATCGAGGCCGAGGACACCGAGGTTTACGAGTTCGATCCCATCACGAAGCGTGAAGCCGCGAAGAACGATCTGCCGAACGTGGTTGCTGTCCTGCAGCCGCAGTCGCAGATGGAGGCCTTGGGCTACAACGATCTGTGGTACGGCTGGGATATGAACAAGTACCTGCCGACGTTCGTGAGCCCCACCGAGATTTTCGACGGTGCTATGATCTCCGGCTCGTTCATGCCCGCTTCCTCGAAGTGGTCCACCTACGAGATGCAGAACTTCCCGACCCTGAAGGAGCTCTTCGCCTATGACGGCATCGAGTACAACTTCATCGGCGTTCTGCTGTCGAACCTGAACGTCGCGCTCGATCAGAAAGAGCGTTCGGCGGTTATGGTGCGCAACATGGCTCTGAACCTCGGCGCCGATTACGCGATCGTCACCGAAGAGGGCTATGGCAACCCCGACACCGACTACGTCCGCTGCCAGGTCATCCTTGAGGATGCCGGCATCCCGGTCGTCGGCATCTCCAACGAGT
>CAYOBD010000265.1:2824-3348 GCA_964402005.1 uncultured Eggerthellaceae bacterium | reverse complement strand
CGGGTGAGTCTCCTGAGAAACGTCTTCCCCGTCGCCATGCCGATTCCCAGCCTGTCGCCGGCTATTCGTCTGCGCTTTGCCGCTCCCGGCGTTCCGTCGAGTCCCCAGCTGAACATGTCCCTGGATGTGAACACTTCCCTCTGCGCCTCTGAGTCTTCCGATGCAAAAGCAGCACCGCGCGCTTTTTCAAGGGCCGCTATGATGCTCTCAGGCGAAGCGTTCTCAATGCCGATGTCTCCGTCTTTTTCAGCCAGTCCCCTGTCCAGAAAGGCGTGCTTCGCGTCCGGGTAACGCTCGGATAGCCTTCGCCTGATCTGCTCGCCGGCTGTGTCGGGATCAGTAAAGATTATGATGCCTTTGCTTTCATAGGCCTTGTCTATAACCTCCCAGGTTGAAGGCCTTATGCCGTAGCCGTGGGTCTCGATTGTAGCTGCGTCAACAGCGCGCAGTACGGCCGCTGTATCGTCGCGTCCTTCCACTACTATTATCTCATCTATGCTCTTCATCATTTGAGCTCAACCTGC
>CAYOBD010000265.1:0-2814 GCA_964402005.1 uncultured Eggerthellaceae bacterium | reverse complement strand
CCTAGCGAATAGGGAAGTACAGCCAGCCACTCATGGCGGCGGGAATATGCAGGTCCACCGCTTTGCTGTAGTTGTCCGAAGAAATCAGTGATGTGTCGTCCGGATCGGTGTTGGCCGAGCCGTCCGCGCCGAGCGGGTGCACTCCTTCCGAAGAGTACTTTGTGAAGGAGACCTTGTCATCGAAAATATCACATACCGTGCATGTCAGATCGCTGTCAGGGCTGCCTTTGCAGTAGCCGGTGTATCCTGCGTTCAGATATGTGAAGTTAAGTGTTTCCTTCTTGTATGTCTCCGTAGTGGTTTTATTCTTGTCAAACTCCGGAATGAGAATCGTGTCACCCGGCTTCTTGAAGTAGCAGCTGCCGCCCATGTAGTTGTCCCATCCGGCTGAATGGTTATGTCCTGTCACGAAGATTATGTTCAGGTCGTTGGCCGCTTCATTGACGACGTCAAATACGAGGGACGAATAGAGATTGTCCCCTGTCCCCTTGACGCTTGCCGTACGTGCCGTGAAGTGAAGAGGTACGTGCTGGGCGATGATGATAGGTCTCTTCTCTCCCTGCTCGATCAGCTTGTTCAGACGGATCTTCATGACTTCTGCCGTATGCGTCACTTTATACAGGCTTCCGGAAGTCTTTCCCTGCTGCCAAGGGAAGTCGATCTCCGTGTTGTTTACGTAGACAATGTAATCGTCAAACTCATGAAGCCCCGGCGATTTGATGGAAATCGTAAGAGGATCGTGATTGCCCTGAGTGAAAATCATGTTTTCCTCAGTCAGATCCGGGTACGTCTCTCCCATTATGCCCTTGATCTCGCTGATGGCAGGCTCAGGTGTGATTTCATAGTTGCTCTTTCCGCTGACGTTCGAATAGTCGCCGCAGAAAATCAGGCCGTCAAGACTGTCTCTGTCGGTTTTTACCGCGTCGAGGATTCCCCTCAGATTATCGCTCGGCGCTCCCTGATCTGCTTCCTGATAATCCGACGCAAAGAGCAGGGTAGCATTAGGGTCAGCCTGTTCCGGCTCCACCTGTTCGGCTACGGTCGGCTCAGTCACAGCTACCGGCTCTTCCACCTTGTTGTCTTTGGCACCGTTTACCATGACAGCACCCAGTACCACAACCGCAACTGCAAAGGCAGCCGTCAGTATTGCAATTTTTCTGTTCTTCGCCATACGTTTCTCACCCCGATTCTACCGGTTCTTCATGAAGTCCTTATATCTAGTCTTATACATATATATTTTCGCATAACCCTGAAGCGCATCGCAACAACAACACTCTTAATTTTCGTTTAACAAAAAAGACGCGCCTGCGCGCGTCTCCGCATTATTGCCTTTGCAATTAAAGTCCTATGAATGTTCCCGCGAATATGCCGTAGTAGTTGCCGAGAACGTATCCGAGAGTTCCGACCAGGATTGCCGGTACGATCAGGGCGTTCCAGCCCTTCGCTATCGCCATGGCCGCCGCGGTCGTCGGACCGCCTATGTTGGCGTTGGATGAAATGATGATTTCCTCCAGACTGAAGCGCAGCACTTTGCCGAACACGAATGAGAACAGCATGTTCACAAACACGATTATCGCGCAGAACAAAAGCAGCAGCGGCGCCTTTGTAACGATCATGTAAATCGATGCAGGCACGCCGATTACCGCGAAGAATATGTGGATCAGATATGTTCCGATCTCCTGCGCTCCGCCTATGCTTCCGACTTGTCCCGGGAATAGCGTCGCCACAAGCATCGTCAGCGTAGTGATGATCAGATACTTGCTGCCGAGGAGGCCGTTGATGAGCGCCAGAACGAAGTTCGATGTAGGTATGACCGCGCCCAGAAGATCCGCTATGTTTACGGAAACAGCAACGATCACCAGAGACAGGGCGATGCACATGGCAATGTCCTTTAGCGAAACCTGCTTCGGCTTCCAGAAGGTCGCCGCTCCGCCGAGCTCACCGTCTCTGGTCTGAGCTTCAATCTCATCGATGAGCGGATGTCTGTACTTCCTGAGGAAGAACTTGGATCCCGCCGCGGCGATCAGCGCGAAGAAGTAAAGCGCCATGAGCAGATTGTCCGCAACGACGGACGATGATACCAGCTCGCCGCCTACATGATAGGCGTCCGCCATCGCCACCAGATTCACGCTTCCGCCGGTGTATGTTCCTATCATCATCGGCAGCACCTGTCCAAGGTCAGCAAATGCACCCTTGAGCAGGTTGTACGCCACTATGCCTCCCGCAATGGTTCCGATGCCGCTGATCAGGTATATGATGAGCAGTCTTCCGCTCTCCCTTCCTATCTTCTTGACGTCCGCGTTGAACAGAAGCATCGGAATCGAAAGCGGGATGATGTAATCCCACACGAAATCATATGCAGGGGCTTCAAGCGGAATAATACCCGTATTGGACAGGACCATGGCAAAGATGAGCGCCATTACGCACCCCGTTAACTTTGATCCTATTTTTGTCTTCTGTTCCAGATACACCGCCAGCGTAGCGATTGCCGCCAATATCGCGAACAGCGCCCATGTGTTTTCTGAACTAATCAGTGAAAGTTCCATGTCAAATCTCCAGTCAGCCTAATCTAACCTATCTTACCCTCGTCAATCATCTTAGCCAGTTCTTTGGCAAAGTATGTTATGTACATTCCTGCTCCCGCGCGGTACGCGCCTACAGCCATCTCTCCGATGATTCTCTCTTCATCGATCCAGCCGTTCTGAGCAGCCGCCTTGACCATGGAATACTCGCCGCTGACGCTGTAAGTCGCAATCGGGATGTTGGTCGCGCTGACGACTCTCTCCAGCAGATCGTAGAACGCCATCGCAGGCT
>CAYOBD010000264.1:0-3354 GCA_964402005.1 uncultured Eggerthellaceae bacterium | reverse complement strand
ATGAAAGCGGCGCAACCAGGCAAATGCTGGTTGCGCCGCTTTCGGGAAGGGCTAGTTATGCGGCAGGAGTGAAGGCGGGGATGTAGCCGTTCGACTCAACCGTGTCGTAACCAACCTGCGAGAAAACGTAGTCGATAAACGCCTGCTCAGAGGGGCTGATGGCGTCACCGGTCACGAACATCACCGGGCGCTGAATGATATAGGAGCCATTCAGGATATTCTCCTCATTAGCCTCAACGCCATCGACCTTCATGGCCACAAGCACCTTCTCGTTGGCATTGGCCTTATTGTAGGCTCCAAAGCCAGCGTAACCGATGCCCCATTGGTCGCCTGCAATGTTCGTTGCGAGCTCTGTCATCGAGGCCGACTGGGTTGCATTGGGAGAAATCTCGACATCGCCCATGATCGACTTCTGGAACACCTCATAAGCACCACCGGAGAGGTCGCGGATGTAAACGTTGATCTTTTCGGCAGGCAGCGAAGGATCGACTTGATCCCATGTGGCAAGTTCGCCGGAGAAGATCTTCTGAATCGTTTCCTTGTCCATGTTGTCCATAACGTCGACGATCGGGTTCTTCGCATTCACAGAAACGGTAAGCGCATCGCGTGCAACTATGTATTCGCTGTAGTTAGCACCGAGCTTCTCGATCTCAGAATCCTTTATGTCGCGTGCAAGCATGCCGAAATCAGCAGTGCCGTCAACGGCGGCAGACACGCCGACTCCAGAGCCGCCTGGGGCGACGTAGATAGAAATATTCTTCTCGGGCATGGACGGATCAACCTTGTCCCACGTGACATAGTCCTCGGTGAACGACGCAGCAAGCGACGAGATTATCGGATACAGCGACGTGGATCCGCAGAACATGATTGAAGATTGGAATTCGCCATCATCAGCAGCTGCCGCAGGAGCGGGTGCAGCGGCCTCAGAAGTTGCAGCTGCTTCTGCAGGCGCACTAGAACCGGAATCATTCGAAGGCTGGCTAGAGGAGCCCGAGCCGCAACCGGCCAAAGCAACGACCATAACGGCTGCTGCAATGCAATAAGGTACTTCTTCATGTTTTTCCCCTTTTGACATTCCCAATAGACGGAATGCGCAAATCCCATGCGCGGCAGATGGTTGAGCTGAATCCTTTTGTCCGAGAAGCCGTGCGCAAATCAAGACGCCAAACTGCGCCTATTTACATGCAGAGACCGACGGTTGCAGATTCCGCACAGTCCTTTACGCATAGCAGCAGACGTGTGCTTTCTATTCCGATGAAACAACCATTCGCAGACGGATGAAAGCTTTTTAACAATAACACACGGACAACCGATGGTGGCACTAGATTGAATTTAAAGACGCTATATTTTGGGTAAATGGGTCGACTGCCCAGAAAGCATACGCGACAAGAGGTTGACAGATGCTTTTCGACATTGCCCAACGGTAGCGTGCGGTTTCCCCTCAGATCCGACCATGATTTACATCGATCAGAACGTGTTGCGTTAAAGCACATCACTGACACATCAGCTTTGGATTACATTACAATACAGTTGTATGTAATCAACTGCGTGAGAAAGGGCTCCCGATGTATATTGATGGCAAGTTCAAAATCGCTAAAGGCGATTTGCCGTTGTTCCTGCTCCCCAAAATGGCCAACCGCCATGGCCTTATCACTGGCGCAACCGGCACGGGCAAAACCGTCACGCTGAAAACCATCGCACAGAGCATGAGCGATGCGGGCATCCCTGTATTCCTTGCCGACATCAAAGGCGATGTTTCCGGTGTGGCTGTCGCTGGCGAAGCGAGCGAAAAGCTTACCGAGCGCTTGGAATCCCTGGGCGTTTACAACTACGATTTCCATGGGTGTCCGACCCGATTCTGGGACGTTTACGGTGAAAGGGGCATCCCGGTGCGTACTACCATCACCGAGATGGGCCCTGTGCTCCTCGCGCGTCTGCTGGGATTGACCGAAGTCCAAGAGGGCGTGCTCAACATCGTCTTCCATATCGCCGATGACAACGGTTTGCTCCTGCTCGATCTCAAGGACCTGCGCACCATGGTCAACTACGTAGGCGAGCACGCCAAGGAATACACGCTGTCGTATGGGCAGATCGCCACGCAGTCCATCGGAGCGATCCAGCGTGCACTGCTGCAGCTGCAAGATGCCGGAGGCGACATATTCTTCGGCGAGCCTGCACTCGATATCCAAGACTGGATGGAAACTGACGCTGACGGAATGGGCTATATCAACGTGCTCGATTGCGTGCGCCTCGTGCAATCGCCTCTTCTGTACTCGACATTCCTTCTGTGGATGCTCTCGGAGCTTTACGAGAACCTGCCCGAGGTCGGAGACCTTGACAAACCGAAGATCTGCTTCTTCTTCGATGAGGCTCACCTTCTGTTCGACGATGCGCCCAAGGCTCTGCTCGATAAGGTGGAGCAGATTGTCAAGCTCGTCCGCTCGAAGGGCGTGGGCGTCTATTTCATCACGCAGAATCCGGCCGATATCCCCGATCCGGTGCTTGCCCAACTCGGCAACAAGGTGCAACATGCTCTGCGCGCCTACACCCCGTCCGAGCAGCGAGCCATTAAGGCTGCCGCTGACAGCTTCCGTCCGAACCCGGCATTCGACACCGCCTCGGCAATTACCGAGCTCGGCACCGGCGAGGCGTTAATAAGCTTCCTGCAGGAGGATGGCACTCCGAGCGTCGTTGAGCGCGCCATGGTGATTGCTCCTGCCTGCTCGATGGATAAGGCACCGGAGGATGCTCGCGAATACATCGTTGGCAACGACAGCATGCGTATGAGGTACGCCGCCACCATCGATCGCGAGAGCGCTTACGAGATCTTGAACGCCACCGCCATCGCCGCCGCCGAGGCGCGCGAAGCCCTTCTTCGCGAAGAGGAAGAAGCACGTCAGCGTGCTCTTGAGGAAAAGCAGCGTCTGGCAGAGGAAAGAGAAGCCGAAAGGCAGCGCGAGGCAGAAGAGAGGGAGGCCGAGCGCCAGCGCATAGCCGAAGAGAAGGCAGCAGAGCGTCAGCGGATCGCCGAGGAGAAGGAACTTGAGCGGCAGAAGATCGCTGAGGAAAGAGCTGCGGAGCGCCAGCGCATCGCCGAGGAGAAGCGGATACTTGCTGAGGAGAAAGAAGCCGCTCGTAAAGCTGAAGCAGAAGAGAAAGAACGCAAACGCAAAGAAGAAGCCGACCGGAAGGCAAAGACCAAGTTCCTCGATGCGGCCCTCACCAGTGCAAGCCGAGCTGCTGGCACGAGCATAGCGCGAGGCATCCTGGGCACCCTCACCAAAGGATTCAAGTAGAGCTTAGAACAGGCGCTCGCACCCTACCCTGTCTGAAGATTTAAAAGCGCGCTGCCCT
>CAYOBD010000263.1:0-3362 GCA_964402005.1 uncultured Eggerthellaceae bacterium | reverse complement strand
AGACTTCCCCGCAGTTGAAAAGATAGCTAAGTACCTATTAAATGAATTTGAAGAGGAAGCCCGCCGCCAGCACGCCTTCGCGCGCGTAGTACAACGCGGAGCCGAAATCCTCGCCGGACATTGCAAGGTCGCTCCAGGTACCCACTCCCATCAGGAGGAACGTGTGCAAAGCGAACAACGCCAGCAGCAACGGCGCAGCGATCGCAGCTGGGCGCACGCTCTCTTCTGTTCTATTCTTCACAGCTTCCAAACGAGCTCTATTTCCTCAATCTCCGGCTCTATGGCAGGCAGAAAGATTGGAACCGTGCTGCCTACGATTCGATGCCTCGCGGGATTGCTGGGTTTTTTCTGGTAGGGGCGGTGGGACTCGAACCCACATTCCGAAGAGGCGGATTTTAAGTCCGCTGCGTCTGCCAATTCCGCCACGCCCCCGCATGCGTATGTGCGCCTATTTTCCCACAAGCGCACTGTGAGTGCTTCATTCTCGGGATAAAAACTCATTCGATGATGCATGCCGTATGGCAGGGGATCGGAAATCAGCCGCGCGCCTGCAATCGCGTTACAATAGTGCGGCAACGAAACATCCTGAGGGGCGAAGGAGACCATCTGTGATACGCGAATTGGTAAAGGACGACGAGCTGCTGTCGCAACCGTGCGAGCCGGGTACGGCCGATGATGCCGAGCTGGCCCAGGATCTGATGGACACACTCGAATCGATCGAAGATGCCGCCTGCCTGGCAGCAAACCAGATCGGCGTGACGAAATGCGTGGTGGCGTACAAAGATGACCAGGATGTCGTGCATGCCATCTTCAATCCTATGATGAAGCGCGCTTTGCGTCCGGCCCGCGTTGAGGAAGGTTGCCTGTCCCGCGATGAAATCGTGAAGGTTACGCGCTTCGATCAGGCCACCTTCACATTTCAGGAGCTTGTTGACGGTCAGCTGGTGAACCGCAAAAAGGAATACCGCGGCTGGATGGCGCAGATCCTCCAGCATATGATTGACCATTGCAAAGGTAAGCTCGTCTAAGGTTGTCTCGGAACGAGGTGCGGTCGCATGGTGAGCAGGAAACGCTCGGCGCAGGCCAAGCGCGTCGCGGCATTCAGAGAGCAATTGTTTGCAGATGATGCGGCGCCGGCATTCGAGCGCGAGCACAAGCGCATGCAAGAGCGCGTCCACGAGCGCGAGGCTGCGCTGCGCCGCAAAGCCTGCGAATCGAAGAATCGCTATGCTTGCGAATCGGATGCGCAGGTTGCCATCCGCTCCTGTGCCGAGCATGGTACGACCGGCTTGCATGCCTATCGCTGTCCCTATTGCAAAGGATGGCATCTGACCTCCAAGCCCGTGCGCTAACGGAAAAATCTTCGGCGGAAAACTCTTCCGGGAACTTTTTTCCATCTGGCATTCGGCGGAAACTCTTCTGGGAACACTTTTCCGTTCGGCATTCTCGGCATTGGCCCAAGGTACAATACGTCGCATGGAAGGTTATCTGACAGTCGAAGGCGTGGGCGAGTCCCTCTTCGAGGACCGCAAGAGCCGCTTTTACGGCTTCGTTACGCGTATCCAATCTGAGCAAGACGTTGTGGAATTCCGCCACGGCATCATGCGAGACATTCCCGACGCACGCCACTACTGTTCGGCCTACCGCATCCAACGTACGGGCGTGGATCATTATTCCGATGCGAAGGAGCCGCACGGCACCGCGGGCATGCCCATACTCAACGTGCTTCAACATCGCGATTTGCAGGACGTCGTGTGTGTGGTGGCGCGCATCTTCGGCGGCACGTTGCTGGGCAAAGGCGGACTCGTACATGCCTACAGCCAAGCGGCTGCCGAAGCAGTCGATGCCGCCACAATCGTGCGTTGCATTCCGTGCTGCGAATTGTCGGTTTCTGTTGAGTATGCGCAATACGATGCGTTGGTTGCCCGTTTGGCGCAGATGGGCGTCGTGCCGAAAGACGTCTCCTACGCCCAGGATGTGACGTTGGTGGCTGAGGTGGCTGCGCGTGAGGCCGAAGTCGTCGCGGATGCCGTGCGCGATTTTTGCCATGGTCGAGCGCAGGTTATCCTTGGTCCTGAGCACATGGGCACTGTACCGCTTGACTAAGGCGGACTGAAAATACATCCCGTTGAACAGCATTTTTGAACCAAGGAGGATACCCGTCTTTGGTTCGCATAAGATAGATGCAGTGCTCTATAATCGGATGCGCACAATGGCACGATGTGGGAGATGGAAATGAACAATAAGGTCGATGTCAACGAAATTTTCAGGTCGGGCAAACAGCCCGAGACGTTCGATGAGTATCTGGAAGTCTATGCCGATAAGGTAGGCGACCTGGTCAACTCGTATATACCGCGTGGCACGCATCCGGATATGGGCAAATACCTATATGGGCCGTTGCTGAAATACAGCCAGAACGGCGGCAAGCGCCATCGTCCGCTCATCTGCTTTGCGGCATGTCTGGCAGTGGGGGGCGACGCGAACCGTGCTGTGAGCGCAGCGGCTGCCATCGAACATTTCCACACTGCGGCGTTGATTCACGATGATATTGCCGATGATGCCGAGCTGCGCCGCGGCGAGCCGTGCCTGCATCTGCGGGAAGGGCTGGGACTTGCCATCAACGCGGGTGATCTGGGATTGTCCCTGGTAAACGGCACGGTCATGCGGGACCCGCTGCTCGAGGATTCGATCAAGGTGCGCGTCGTGACCGAGTTGATCGACATGACACGTCGCACAATCGAGGGCCAAGCGCTCGACCTCGGCTGGGCTCGCGACGGCCGCTACGACATCACGCCCACAGACTATTTGATCATGGCGACGCACAAGACGGCGCATTATTCGGGCGCTGTCCCGCTGGCCATCGGCGCCATTGTGGGCGGTGGTACCGAAACGCAAGTTGAAGCTCTGCGCAACTACGGCCTGGATACCGGTCTGGCGTTCCAGATTCAAGACGATTTGCTGAATCTTGTCGGCGCGAAGGAGAGCACGAAGAAGGGCTTCCGCGACGACATCACCGAAGGAAAACGGACCTTGGTCGTTGTCCATGCGTTGCAAACCCTGCAAGGCGCAGAGCGCGAGCGTCTGATCGAAATCCTGTCCTCGAAGGCGAAGGACCCTGCTGTGCTGGCCGAGGCGGTTGACATCATGACCGCGAGCGGCAGCATCGATTATGCACGCTCCTACGCCGAGAATCTGACCAGCATTGCGAAGAACCGCCTGGTGGACATGGTTGATTCCAGCCCCGCGCGCGACCTGCTGATCTCGATGGCCGACTGGTTCGTCAACCGCTTGAAGTAGCCGCGAAGGACCGAGGGGCGCATCCGCCGCGCGATGTACAAAAATACCCCAGGGGTATTTTTGTA
>CAYOBD010000262.1:0-3364 GCA_964402005.1 uncultured Eggerthellaceae bacterium | reverse complement strand
ATGGGGCGCCAAGCGCTGTTGCGCCCCTCGTTCCAGAATTCCGCAGCGCTCGGCAGCGCCAGGCATTCGCCGTCATCGCGGCCCATGAACGTACGGCCCTCGAATGAGAACACCGTATCGTCGTCTGCAGGAGGCGTCGTGCCGAACACATTTGAGAACACGCTCGGCTGGATATCCTGGATCATCGGCGACCTCCTTCAGGCATATTGCGTGCCCGAGCGACAGCGCATGCTGCGCTCGGGTCACTGTTGTTTCATGCGTTCCACATCTGCCGCTCGTACGGGGTTAGACCGCCGTCCGCTCAGGCGCGCATCAGCATTCACCTGCTAGAACAGCTCGGCGCTCACCTTGTCGATCATCTCGTCGACGCACTCGTACACGCCAGGGAACGTGGAGTTCGGGCCGCCCTGCGAGGCGCCGGGGATGAAGTACAGCTTGCCGTACTCGGTGCAGGCGCGCCGCACTTCGCTTTCGATCTGCTCGGCCGACCAATTGGCGTGGTCGATGGTCGCGGAGTTGATGCCGCCCATGAAGCTGATCTGCCCGCCGTATTTCTCGATCATGGCGGGGATGTTGTTCGTCGTCATGACGCCTTGCCAGATGTCGATGCCCATCTCGATCATGTAGGGCACGAGCGTCTCGCAGTACGAGTCGGAATGGTGCACGATCAGCTCCACGCCGTGGTCGTGCAGGTAGCCGTATACCTGCTTGTAGGGCTCGAGATAGAACTCCGCGAACATCTCGGGCGCCATGAACGTCGAGATCTGCGTGCCCCAATCGTCGTGATGGAAGACGGCGTCGGGGTGCACGTACGAGCACAGGCACTCGGCGAATTCCAGCTCGTATTCGGTGATGTAGGAGATGAGGTCGTGCATCTCATCAGGGCATTCGTAGAAGCCCATCATCGTGGCCTGGATCTCGCCCAGGTGATGCGTGCGCTCGAGCATGCCGGGGATCATGTACGCGGTGGCGAATTTCTGAGTGCGGTCGACCGCTTCGGCCTGCGCGATCTGCGGCTCCCAGTCGGATTCCACGGTCTTGGCCGGCTCGGGGCGCTTCACGTATTCCTTCCAGTCTTCGAAGTCCTTGATCACGCGATGCTCCATGTCGTGCAGCGGAAACGCGCCCGGCTGTCCTTCGGCCCATTGCTGCCACACGCCCCAGTCGTCTTGAATGGGCGGCGCGCCGTACTCGATCTTGTAGTGCGCCCACGGCTTGCCCATGATGGGCGCCATGAACTCGTATTGCTTGACGAATCGGTCGGGATTTCCTCCGTGGATGGTCTCGAGCAGATTCTGACGAATGGTAAGCATGGATGCGCCCCTTTCGTTTTGATTTCTCTCCCGACGTCAAGGTAGCAGTTTCGCTGTCTAGCCGCAAATGGATCCGCGGGGCAGGGCGGGCGAGGCGGACGCGATCCGCAGGGCAGAGCTGGCAAGGCGGGCGCGATCCGCGGAATCAGCGAGGCGGAGGTGATGCGCGGGGGCGATGCGATAGAGGCGATGTGCACGATTTTGCCCCGCTCAATCTGGCGTGGACACGTCGCTGAGGGGGGCGTGCATTTTAGTAAAGCGATTCTGCCATAATTTGCGGAGATTCTGAAGATCTGCGGTGTACCTAAAAATGACCTCGAATTTTTACCCCATTTGAGCTGCGCGAACGACGGTGTCGTATTTCTCGGGTGGGCGATTGGCACCCAAAATCTTCAGAATCTCCGCAAATTATGGCAGAATCGCTTTTCTAATTTAAAACGGCGACAGAAGCGCGCCAAATATCTCGGTTTAGGGCGGCCATCAGCGCAAAACCCCAGCTTCGGCAATCGAGGGCTTCTTCGGGGTTACTCCGGAGTGAATCATTGGGGAGACTCCCCAATGATTCACTCCGGATATCGCGACGAGTGTTGCTGTCGAGACGGCAATGAATCATTGGGGAGTCTCCCCAATGATTCACAATCTGGGGCGCACCTCGCCATGTGGCATAATGCAACGCAGCAAAAGATCGGAGAACCGTTTGAGCAAGACCCGCACGTCGCAATACGCCTGGATGGCCTTTGCCGCCATATGCGTCATGGCGGTCGTATGGACAGGCATCCAATTCAATTGCATGAACCTTTACGCAGCTCCCGTGGTCGAAGACCTGGGCATTTCGCGCACCCAATTCATGGTGGTGCTGAGCATCCCCGGTGCCATCAGCGCAATCATAAGCCTGTTCTTCTTTGGCCCGCTCGAGCAACGCTTCGGCATCCGCCGCATGATGCTCGTCGGCGGGACGATAAACACCCTGTCGTTTCTGGCCTGGACGTTCATGGATTCCCTCTGGATGCTTTATCTGGGCGGAGTACTGTACGGCTTCGGCTGCAGCGTCACTGCGTACACCTGCGTCTCAGCAGCCGTGAACATCTGGTTCAAGAAACGCATCGGAACGCTGGTGGGCATCGCTAATTCTTTGGGAAGCGCGGCGGGCATCGTGTTCGCCATCGTCATCGCGCAGTTCATCGCAACCGTCGGATGGCGCTGCTCGTTTGCCGTGTGCGCGGGAATCTCCGTTGCCTCGGTCGTGGCCTGCGTGGCGCTTTTCCGCGGAAATCCGGAGGACCTGGGCGTCGAGCCCATGTACGCCGACGCGCAAGCGGGCGGTTTGCCCGAAGAGGTGGCGGAGCCGATGCCTGCAGAAGCGGCGGAGCCGATGCGTGCAGCGCCCAGCGCAGCCGACCTGCCTTTCAGCCAAGCTTTGCGGAAACCCAAGTTGTGGCTGCTGGCGATAGGATACCTGCTGTTGGGAACGATAACTTATGGCATCATGAGCACTCTGCCCCTGTTCGCGTTGGATTTCGGGTACGGAAATCTGCAAGGCCAGGTGGTGAGCGCGTCGCTTTTCGCGGCAGCCATCGCAATGGTGCCCATGGGCATATTCTGCGACAAGGCCGGCACCAAATGGGGTATCGCGCTTACGGGCGTCATCGTCGTTGTGGCGGCGATTGTGCTGAGTCGTCCCGCTCTGCCGTTCGCCGCTGTTGTGGCGGCCGCCGTTTGCTCGGGAGCGGCGTACGGCGCCTGCGGAGTCACCGTTGGCGTTGGCGTGAAGGAGGCGCTCGGCGAAGTGGATTACAGCAAGAAGCTCGGCCTTTGCTCTGGGTTCATGTACGTGGGACTCGCCCTGGCCCCTACGGCAACCAACCTTGCTTACGACTTCACGGGGTCGTATTCGGTCATCTTGGGCGCATATGCGGTTCTTGCCGTGGTCATGGCTGCCATCTTCTTCATTGGCATGGGCAGAAGGCTCGGGTAGAGCGCGGCGGCACGGCAACGTGGATGGACAACGGGGACGGGGGGTCCTGTCAGAATGGGCCAGGGGCCGGGGGTGG
>CAYOBD010000261.1:0-3366 GCA_964402005.1 uncultured Eggerthellaceae bacterium | reverse complement strand
GATGGTTTACGAAGCGGAAAGTCGCACCCGTATCAATCTAGGGTTAACACCTCCTCAAAATGACCCACATAGCCATCCTTGCATTATCGCCTAGAGTCAGAGCCGAGCCAGGCAACCCAAACGATAATCTGAGCGCTAGCCCGAACGTTATAAGTTCGCCTCGAGCGCCGCTACCAGGAATTCGGTTGCACCTTGACCGGCACGGCTGTCATAGTAGTCGCGAAAGCGGCCATCTGCCAGGTATCCATGCGCAAGCCCCAGATGCGCTTCTCGCGAATAGGCGCCATCGGGCCACTGCATCTCTATCCAGCGAGCGTGCATAGATGCGAGGGCGCGCGCCTTCTCGCCAGCCTCATCCCCCGTAGCCATCGCAGCGCCAAGCTGATCGATTATCGCCGTTTCGAGCGTTTCCTTGTCGCGCCACTCGCTTTCATCCATCGCGAGCAGCTTTGCGTTTGCCGCATCGATCGCCTCCTCGCCCCATTTCTGACGCGCTTCAGCTCCGTAAGCATTCTCGTTCTCGTCGATTGCCTTGCGCTTGAGCCCCTCGAACTTGTCCTCATCCGCCATCTTAGGCCCTCCTTTCAACGAGCGCATAGTGCGCTCCACAGTATCGATAAGCCGCTCGATCTCGTCCCGCTGCGCTTCGAGCGCCCTTCGATGCCCCAAAAGCGCTTTCTCTGGGTCGAACGACACATCATCCAAGATGCTCTTAATGTCTCCGAGCTTTACGCCGCAAGCTCGATACAACAGAATCTGCTGCAGCCTATCCAAGTCCGCTGCAGCATATGTGCGATAGCCATTAGCCATGCGACCGGGCTTTATCAGTCCCGCATCCTCGAAGTGATGCAGGGTTCGAATACTCACGCCGGACATATCGGACACCTGCTTGACCGAATACGTCCGCGCATCGGCATTGCGAACCATCTCCCCTCCTCTTCATTCGGAGTGATGGCGCAATAATAAACCCTCACGTTACGTGAGGGTCAAGCAGCTTTTTGCCGACATCGCAGCAAGCACGAAGGGTCGCAGGTATTCGGCATCGCCGCTTTCGGGGCAATCGCCAAAGAAGTTGCAGCATGCATGGGCAAGTGCGGACTCGCGTCAATCGAGCGGCCCCCTCACTTGGGCGAGTTCTTTAGACTGCTTGCCGGTCGCATGCTCCATTGCAAGCTCGATTACCGCCGCATAGGCGCCGGACTTAGCTATCTCGGCCTCAAGAGCGGCATCCTGGCCTGGGTTGTACTTGTCGCCAAGCAGACGCAGGGCCGATTGCCTCTCTGCCTCATCCTCCACGATACGCACGCGTCCGAACGCCACGACGCTGCGAAAATTCGTCGAATAGTCCTGCGCAACCACATCGGCTTGGCCGATTACGCAAAACGACGCCTTATCGCAACCGCGTATCGCCTCGATTTTGTGGCCGCTCTTCGCAGAATGCATGAGAATGCGACCGTCTGCATATACGTAGTTGATCGGGACTGTATACGGATAGCCCTCATCGCCCAAAACCGCCAGTACGCCGACTTCGCCCTGCTCCAGTATTGCAATGACCTCGTTATCCGTCAGCTGTTGCTTGCTTCTCCGCATCGCTCTGAACATGGCGCCTTCCTTCCATTGGATTACGCTGAAAACGTGTCGCGGTCGGGCGCAAACGATTGCATGGCTGCAATCGTACGGACGAACAGTTCGTCGAGTTCCCAACCGCACAGCTCTGCCCCTTGGCGAATAACATCACGCGAGCAACCGGCGGCGAAACGCTTGTCCTTGAACTTTTTCTTGAGCGATTTGACTTCGAAATCCATCACGCTCTTGGACGGTCTCATTATCACCGCCGCCCCGATCAAGCCGGTCAGTTCGTCAACCGCATAGAGCACCTTCTCCATGAACAGCTCGGGTTCGGGGCATCCTTCGGCTGCGAAGTTGTGCGACTGGATGGCATGCACAAGCTCGTCCGTGCCGCCTGCAGCGCGAAGCCAGGGCTCCGCTTTCAACGTATGGACCTCGAGCTGCGGAAAGTCCTCCCAATCCAAGTCATGCAGCAGCCCCACGATGCCCCAAAACTCCTCATTCTCGGGATCGAATTCGCGTGCGAAGAAACGCATTGTGCCTTCGAGCGTCTCGGCATGCTCGATATGGAATGCCTCCTTGTTGTGCTCTTCCAGCAATGTGAATGCGTCTTCACGCGATATTCCCGCTTCAAGCTTAGCCATAAAGGCCTCCTTACGCCGATGGTACGCATTTGCCCTTCCGTTCTCGAGTTCATTGTCCAACTATCCACCTGCAACGTAAAGTATCAGGGCGAGCAAAGCGGGGGAACATGCGTGGAGCACTTGTCACAGACAAGTGCTCCAAAGGCAGAAAGGGGCAGAGAACATGCGAAGCGCCCGCCGCAGGCAAGTGCTCCGCAGAGGCACGTATCCCAGGGAGAAGCATCTTTCCGGGATACGTGTTCTAATCGATACTAATTTTGCGGCTTCGCAGGAGGTTCGCCACCCTGACCCGGGCCACCAGGACCGCCCTCGGGAGGCTCGCCGCCTTGGCCCGGACCGCCGAAGCCACCGCTGGAAGACACGTCGAATTCGACGGCAGCGCCCGTGCTCGCCGTGCCTGCTTCATAGGCTTTGCCGTCGATGTAGAGCGTATGACCGTTCAAATCGATGGCGTCTGCCGCGCATGTCAGGCTCGTGATATAGGAGTCGCCCGTAAGCGTCCAGGTGGCGCCTTCGGCGATTTCCACATACACCTCGCCAGCCGCACCGTCGGCATTGACTGCGCCTTTGAATGCGGAGCTGCCCGCCAGATACAGATTAAGCTTGCTCACATCGTCGACCACGATATCGCCGTCAATCGTTTGGTCGGTCGCTGTCATGGTAACCTGGCCGCCGTTGGAGCCTTCATTGCCCCATCCGGCTGCCGCCGCGCGCAGGAACACGCCCTCGGCGTCCTGGTTCACGATGTCGGTACCGGTCAGGGTGATATCGGTCACCGTATTGTTCACGAAGAAGATATCCCCGTTTGCGTTGATCAAGCTACCGCCGTTCATCGTGAACGAAGAGGCACCTTGCGCGGCATCGCCGGACATGGATTGATAGATCATCACGGCTTGATACCAATCGGACTTGTCGGAGTTCTTTGTGTTGTTGTCGGCAATCAGGTCCACATTGTTCAATGTAACGGAGTTTTTGCCTTCCACCACAACACCTTGGCTAGCGGTCGAGGTCAACTGCGCGTCGCTTACCGTGATGTCGGCCGTCGAATAAATGACCGGCGACCCCGTACCGCTCGTCTCGTAGACACCGCCCTCAACATAGGAACTCTCCAAACTGATCGGGGATAAGGAAGAGAATATCCGCATCAGCACAG
>CAYOBD010000260.1:0-3387 GCA_964402005.1 uncultured Eggerthellaceae bacterium | reverse complement strand
AATTACCCTGGACCCCGTTCTATGTTGACAAGGTAATAGCGGACCAGCACCTTGCACACATTGTCGTGGATGACCCCTCGCGCGATTGCTACTTCCGCACAGCTGTAAAGCGGGATGACATAGCGTCATGCGTCTCTAATGGCTTATGCTATCGTGGTCGCTTCGGCCCAGAGTATAAATCGATAATTGGCGCGATAGAGCCTTTCCCAGAGGCTGCAATGGCGAAGCAGTTTACGTCCACCTACTCGGGCCAAATTGATCTCGTTCAAAACTTCGGATTTGTCAATTCAAGGCAAATGAGGGTTTGGGTTCCGCCTGCATTGCTTGACGGTAAGCAGGCGAAGCAGTTCCAGCAAGCTAGCGGATCATGTCGCAAAACCTACAAGCCGCCAAAGTCAGCTTTGGTCAAAGGGACGTGGGAGTGGGAAGCGACAACCCTCGAGCTTGGAGCCGAAGCAGATGAAAACAGTTATAGGCTCGAAGGAACCGGTAGGTTCCAATTTGCAAGAAGCCGATATGCCAGGAAAGACTTTGGTTTTGTGGAAGACGAGAATACAGGCGACGAGTATTACGTACCCGCTAAGCTCATCGAGTTGCATCGCTTGACCGATTACAAGACTATAGATTTCATAGCAGAGAAATCATGGGACAGAAAGAAGAATCGATGGGGTTGGAGAGTTATAAAAATCGTCGGGAATACTGATTCACCTGACTTCTAGAAATTGTCAACAGAGCTAGGCGAATGAAAAAGCTTATCTCTGCCCTTCCTCTTCGAGTGGGCAGATGGTCGTCTGACCATCCAATAGCCCAAGTACTCGCCTTCTTGCTACAGAACTACCGCAATACCGTCCTCACAAGACCATGCCTATTAAGCAACCGATACACGGTATTTGATTTTCAGAGATTGGAGGGCATTCCTGTGGTCGACATAACCATCGTTCTCCAGTCTGCCAAGGATTATGCCGGGATCGCGATCGATGCCCTCCGCAAACGCGGTGATGCTGTCGATAGTGAACCTACCCTTTGATTCCTTGATGAACGTCTCGTACGATGCCGGATCTATCAACTTGTTTTCTGCATACTCATCAGCCGCGCTTTCGGCTTCGCCTGCCTCGCCTTCGAACGAAATGCCAAAGTCGCCATTCATGACATGGCCGATTTCGTGCATGAGCGTGAACCAGAACGAGTCGGCGAATAGACGTCTGTTGTTGACCATAATCATGACGCTCTTGCCGATTTTCTTGGTCGCGCCGCTGGTCTTCGAGCCTGGGAGGTTGGGGAGGATTACGAAAACAACGCCAGCATCGTAGAATCTGTCCCTGATCAGAGGATAGAACGTGTCGTGATTCCGCGTTTGTGTTAGCGCGAAATCGATTGCTTCCTCGAATTTCTTCTTATTGAAATCTGGAGCTTTTGCTGCGATGGTCTCGTTTGTTGCAATTTGGACCATGGCATTCGCCCTAGCGATTGCTTTCTCGCTCATCTCTCCGGAAGACGACCTGAAGCTCGCGGCCATGTCGGGGCTCGTGAGCACCGTTAGCGAAGACACTTTCAGGAAGGATCTCACTGCGACAACCTGTTCATCGGTCCTTCGGGGGAGGTTTGGTAAACCGAAGTGTTTCCTGAAGTAACTGTAATCCAGTAGCTTGAGAACGGTCTTCTCGAGCTCGAGTTTTTCATCGGAAGCCATCTGAGCCAAAACCGTATCGTAAGCGTTCTGCAGGTTCAGCCAATACTCGATACTGGTCCCTAGCATCTTCGAAAGCTTCATTGCCATGTCGACGGAAAGCCTCTGCTCGCCTCGAATGAGCTTGCTTAGGTTCTTCGGGGTGGTGTCGAGTCTCTTTGCGAAATCCGCCTGAGTGAGCCCGCTCTCCTCAACGATCTCCTGAATGTAGTAGCCAGGATGGAAGGCCATGGAATCCTTGTACTCAATGTAGTTACTCATAATGCTTGCTCACCTCCACGATCCCAACGATTTCAACTATCTCCGCTATTTCGTCTATGTTGCACGGTTCAAATGGCTGTTTGTTTTCGTCTAATGGCCTGATAATCAGTCTCCATGGATTTGCTCTCGACTTGATATCTATCGCAAAACACCCTTCAAGATCCCTACCGTTCTTGTTCGATAGCTTGTGGAAATGAAATGAGGGCTGAACAACGATATCCTTCAAGCAAACCGCCCGTTCGAGTGCGTTTCTCTTCGCAAACAATTTTTCTGCTAGTTTGGCATCCCCGCCGAACAACTTTTTTGCTTGTTTGAGGCTCGTGCACTGCTCCCTGACCTTCTCGGAAGAATAGACAAGTTCCAAGACAATCCTCTTCTTTCCAAATTACCTATTAGGTAATTTATCATAACGTTGCAATGAGGCTATTGCAACAGCCTAATGGGTAGACGTTTCGTAAAAAATGAGTAGTCGCTTTTGCACAAGGCAGTGGGGCCGGGATTCCTCATAGCCCCACTGAGCTTGTATCGATTAACTGAATTGGCGCTTATTCTCTTACTGTGCGCTCAATCTCTGCGACTGATGCTGGCATTTTGCCGAGCAGAGTTTCCTTCCAAAACTCGGGAGTCATGCAGCTGGATGCGCAGAGCATGTCGAGGAGCATACCCTGAGCCTCTGGCGGGAGAGCCTCAAAGCTAGCTTTAATCGCAGCGTCAACTTCAGCAGTGCTCTCGAACATGCCTGCGCTTATCTCTTTCGTTTCTTCGAGCGTATACGATTGGGGTGAGCTCGTTGCGAGATCGCCGCGTAGGTATGCTATGGCATGGTCTACTTGGAGCTTTCCCCAGTCGATTTCCGAAGCGGCCTTTGCTGGCGCGGATGTGTTTGGCGTTTCCGGAGCCGTGTTGGGTTTTGGCCTTGGGTTTTCTACCAAAACGAATGCATTCGCATCCGGGCTGTGCATTATCGATACCGATGCTACTTCGCACGTTTCGTCATCAATGTAGATCGCATCGTACTCATATGCGTCGGAAGACATCCGTGTCGTTTCTTCCACGGTTGGCCATGTCTCGCGAATCGCCTCCCGGGCGTACTGTTTGGCGTCTTCTATAAGGTTCATCATGGTGCGCGTCCTTTGCTGGTCTCGTTTTCCAATGATAGGCGACAGTGTTGGAAATGGTTCCCGAGGGTGCCGCTGTGCTCTTACGGATGAGGTCCTTGCCGTTCGTTTGGGGTAGCCAAAAGGCTAAGCAACAGCCCCTAAAACGGCGGGACAATGGCGGGACAACCGAACAAAAAGATGTGTTTCTGCCCGATTCTGCCAAGTTCCGTAAGTACCCGATAATCCCAGTTCAGACATCCGTTTGTACTTGCATGTTCCTGTCAGTACCTGAGCCTTGAACCCTCTCTCAAGGCGGAGGTCGCCGGTTCGAATCCGGTC
>CAYOBD010000259.1:0-3388 GCA_964402005.1 uncultured Eggerthellaceae bacterium | reverse complement strand
CATACGTCGGGTAGTCGCGAACGAGTTCCCCCACGACTCGTTCAAGATTATCGGCCTCGTTGTAGGCTGGTATCACCAGAATCGTTCTCATGATGTTATTCTACCAAGGAGTAGCGCCGAAAGGGAGTGGGGGAGAATTCTCGGCGATGTGGAGCTTGTTTGCTATAGCGACAATCATAGGTGTCGTGTTTCTGTTCTTGCCAGGGTATCTTTTCCTTAGAGCTGGCAGATTGTCGAGCTGGCTTTCGATTGGCTGCGCGCCATTGATGTCAGTGGCGTGCTATTCGGTGCTCTGCGTCGTTTTCGGCATTATCGGGATTTCGTGTTCATGGCTCTCCGTGTTTCTGCCAGTATTAGCTCTTTCTGCTGCGTCCTGGGGAGTGTCGCGAATGGTGGCAGGCGCTTGCCCGATCGGGCTGATACGCCGCGACGCAATCATCATGTGTTTTTACGTTATTGTCGGAATAGCTGTTACATGCGGAATGTACATTTTCCAACTTGCATCACCCGAGGCGTTCATACAGTCATGGGACAACGTGCATCACCTTGACGCGATTCGTGGATTCATCGATTCCGGTCGTTGGTCCTCGCTCGGCACCTCGCTTTATCTCGGGGATGATGCCTCGATTGATACGTTTGTCGGAGGGGCGTTCTATCCATCTACTTGGTATTCTTTTGCTGCCATGGTTGCAGGATTGCTTGGCTTGTCAGCGCCTCATGCAATCAACGTGGTGAATTTCGTGATCATAGCCATCGCATTTCCGCTTGGTACGTATGCGTTTTTGCGAGCGGTCTTTGGGGATGACGCTCGGGTGGTCGCGGCGGGCTCGTTGTTCGTGCTGGCAAACGCTTCATGCCCATGGGTGATGCTTAGATGGGGGCCGCTTTACCCCAACATCATGGCCTACTGTTTGCTGCCGGGTCTGATGGGCGCATTCGTGCAGTTGTTTTCGAAAACGTTGGAAACCCATCGGAGGGTTTCGCTTTGCGTGGTGCTCTTGGCTGGTGTGTTGTCGTATGTGTTCATCCAGCCAAACGGGGTGTTCACTGCAGTTGTGCTACTTGCGCCTTATCTCGTTACACGCATGTTTTCAATTGCAAAGGATTCGGGTTGGGCGCAAAAACGCGGTAATCGATTTGCCTGGACATATGGGCTCGCCTGTGCAGCTTGCGCGGTAGCTGTCGTCATTGCATTTTGGATGCTCGCGTTCAACGCGCCGTTCATGCAGGCGGTGGTCAATTACCGATGGCCTTGTGACACGGAATTTGTCGATGCGCTGATGGACGTGGTGACTCAACGGTTCCATATTGCAGCCCTCTCGACTGGTTGTGCGCTTATGTTGGGCGTTGGGATTGTGTCAGCCCTTGCCAGAAAGCGCCACAGATGGCTCATTGCGAGCTGGATGCTGTCATGTGCGATTTACATCATATGCGTGTCTATTGACGGGGAATTGCATCAGCTTGCTGCTGGATTCTGGTACACCGACGTACCACGAATCGCCGCTTTTGCTGCGTTCTCGGCGGTGCCGCTTCAAGCGATTGGATTGGCGGAAATCGTATCGTTGGCTGCAAAGCCGTTTGCTTCGAGAAGATACGGAGAATTGGCGGTGGTAATTGCAATGACCGCTATCGTTGGCATCATGCTTTTTGCCCCAATTGAAGAAACGGAGTCAACAGATGTTGGTTCCCGGCATTACACGAACGCGAATGCAATCGGCGTCGAGGCTGCGCGCATTTCGTGGGAGTACCGATTCGACAATCCTCTAATATATGATGGGGCAGAGTGTGCGTTTGTGCGCGAAGTCTTGTCTATCCTTCCAGAGGGCTCGCTTGTGATTAACGAGCCAAATGACGGAAGCGCTTACGCATATGGGGTTGATGGATTGCGCACGTACTATCGCTATTGGCGGGGGTACGGCGATTCGAGTGCGGGGGAGAAACCGGAGAGTGCGCTTATCCGGGACCATCTATGCGATATCGCCGACAATGGGGAAGTGAGAAAAGCGGTTGACGATATCGGGGCACGATATGTTATCCAGCTGGATTGTGGTGAGCCAAATTGGAATTACATGATGTGGCTCTATGGCGATGGTGAATTGTGGCGTGGAATTGACGGCGTCAATGAGAGCACGCCAGGGTTCGAGCTGGTGTTGTCGCGCGATGACATGAGGCTCTACCGAATTGACGAATAAAAGGTTCGATCGTCTGCCAAGGTGTTTGCAAGTATATGGCCTGCTCCAGTTGGCGACTGGTTTTGCATGTGGTACAAAACAAGTTGCCAGAAGCGAATCACGTAAGGTTGTCGTCACAGTATGAGTATTCAGGTTTCAATAATCGTTCCCGTCCACAACACTGCGCACTACTTGCAAAAGTGCCTTGACAGCGTACTCGACCAATCGTTCGAGGATTTTGAATGCATTTGCGTGAACGACGCCTCGTCGGATTCGTCGCTTGAAATCCTTCGCGAGTATGCTGCGAAGGATAGTCGGTTCAAGGTGATCGACGGTGCGTTCGGCGGTCCTTCTGCTACCCGCAATGCGGCTCTGTCCGAAGCGGAAGGTGATTACATTGCCTTCCTGGATGCAGACGATTGGTGGGAACAGGGCATGCTTGGGAAAGTGGCCGCACGGGCGGCCGAAACTCAAGCGGACATGGTGATTTTCGATTACTGGCTTGCATATGAGGATGGAAACAGGCTCGATACCTATCGCGACCAGGAGATGTTCTCTCGACTTGATGGCACAGTCGTGAACATTGGCTCATGCCCGGAGCTCGCAGGGTTTGTTGGCATCTGGGATCGGCTGTTCCGACGCGATGTCTTGGTGCCGCATGGCTTCATGGTTGACAGGCTCTACGAAGATGCAATCTATTCCGTTGAGGCGACGGTCACCGCACAGCGCATAGCCATCATGGCGGATCATCTGTATTACTACCGGAGGAATGTCGAGCATTCCATCACATACGACGAGGACGCGAGCCGTAAGCACGAAGAAGATTTCCTCATTGCACAAGGCTATATCCAGGATGTATATCGGAAAACAGGCATCTCGAAAGAAGCGTGGACCGAATACGCGCGTTATTTCGCCGAGTATGCCTACATGCATCAGCGTGAAGTGCGCCCAAAGGAGCGGTTCTACGCATTTTTCGACGTTGTGCGAGACATGGTGTGCCCCAATGATGGTCCGCAACTGTTCGAGTTATGGCATGATGATCCGCATCGCTGGCGCAACGCCTATTTGGGTTTCGTGCGCAACAATCAACCTGAGTTTGCTTGGGCAGAAGCCAAAGCGCTCAATGCAGCAGGCCATGTGCTAGGGCGTCGTTAGAGCGCTCGGCATTGAGGGGGAGCCTACAGCAGCCCAGCGAATCTAAATATGAACTAAAATGT
>CAYOBD010000258.1:2064-3397 GCA_964402005.1 uncultured Eggerthellaceae bacterium | reverse complement strand
CAGATTTGGAAAGTGGAGGGGATGCACGCTTTCCGAGCTCTGCCAACGTGGCATCGGGATATGCCACGCGCAGCCTGATTATCTCCTGCAAAGCCGGCGGCAGGTCCTCGAACCCTTTCGCTTCCAGGATGCGCCTCATCGCGTAAATCTGGTCGACCGAAGCATTCGCAGCCTTAACTTGATTGGCCATTTCGGCGTTCGTAGCGCGGTTCACCTCGTTGCGCACGCTCTTCACCACGCGCTCGTTCTCCATGACGAGTGCCGCATGATGGGCGCCCACATAGGCAAGGAACTTTAAGATAGCCTCGCCGCTTTTCAGGTACACCATGTACGAACTGCGGCGCTTCATTATGCGCGCATTGATGTCCTTCTCGCCGAGCATTGCGACCAGGTCCTCGGCAAGCGTCTGGTTCTCTGCAGTTATCTCGAAATGGAAATCCCCACGTGGATCCGAAACGAAACCGCTTCCCAGGAACGCACCGCGCAGATATGCGGCAGCACAGCACTGCTTCGCCACGAGCTCGGGCTTTATGCCCATTTCCAAACCCGTTTCACGCGCCAAGACGCCCAAATCGTCGAGCGCCTCCACGAGATGCGGCTGCATGGGGATGTCGATCAGGTAGTTCGGCGTCTTGTGGAGCACCGACCTGCGTACCGTGAGCTCGGTCTTCAGCGAATAGACTTCATGGATGAGCGTGATGACGAGGCGGGCAACCGAAGCCGAATCGGTGGCAACCTCGAGACGGTAGCGGCCCTTTCCGCTCAAGAAGAGCGTTCCCTCGATGCGGACGAGTGCAGCAAGAAGTGCCCGCGAGCAATGCGAGCACACTGGCTCGACGCGTGTGAGCTCTTCCTTTACATCCGAGTTGAACGACATTCGTCGAGCACCTCCGAAAAAGCGTGGCGCAGTTTCACTGGATCGTGCCACGTTGGATATCTCGCGTCGGCAAGGTCTTCGATCATGCATTCGATACCCACTTCGCGCAACTCGGCAACCTGTTCCTCACTGCACGAAACCGGCTTCACGAACGGGCCTTCTTCGTCATTGTCCTGTTCGCCGGCATCTTCGAAAGCCGACGCATCATGCGCGATCATGAAATTGACGAGACCTTCCATGCCATGACGAGCGAGCGCGTTGTAGTGCTCGAGAACGCTCATGCCACGCGTTTCGCCTTGGACGTCGGCAAGGGAGCATACGAACACGACAGGTGCATCTGCTTTCCGAATCGCTTCGACGATACCGGGTACAAGCAGATTTGGAATAATGGAGGTGAAGAGCGATCCCGGGCCAAGAACCACGAGGTCGGCTGCGCGAATTGCCTCAACAGCAGGT
>CAYOBD010000258.1:0-2054 GCA_964402005.1 uncultured Eggerthellaceae bacterium | reverse complement strand
GATGGGCTTATCGGACTTGAGTGCAACCTTGTTGAGTGCCGATCGTGAATGGCATGCGACAGCCTGGCCTTCGACGGTGCGCCCATCGCGCGTCTGAGCGACGAGCGTCACGCGGTCCAGCGTCGATGGATACACGTGACCGCGTGCGTCTAACAGCTTCTCGCATATGCTGATAGCCTCGGAGAAGCTCCCAGCCGTCTGCTCGAGCGTAGAAAGCATCAGATTGCCAAGCGTGTGGTTTTCCGCGAACGTGAAGCGTGTCTTGAACGCTTGCGTCAACGGACTGTCCTGATCTGCCGCCATTGCCGTTATGCACTTGCGCACATCGCCAGGTGCCGTTGCCCCAACCACGTCGCGGAGAATGCCAGTCGAGCCGCCGTCGTCCGCCATGGCCACGACGGCAGACGTGTTCACCCCCATGGACAGCAACGTGCGAATTGAGACCGGCGCACCCGTGCCACCACCAATGACGACAGCATTCACGTCGGTGTAAACACGAGATTTACCCGTCAGGTCAGGCAACGCGGCAAACGCCTGCGTTGCTGATGGGTCGTGGACGAATGCAGCTCGGTTCAATCCCGTCATACGCTCCCCTATCGTCCGTCTGCCTCTGGGTCTGCACCAACGATCTTGCCGTCCGATCGCTCAGCCAGGGCGAGATCGCGATGGGCCACGCTGACCCGATAACCACAGGCACGCAGGTAATCACCAGTTACCTCTGCCAACACGACGCTTCGATGCTGGCCTCCCGTGCAGCCAACCGCTATCGACAGCTGCTGCTTGCCCTCTGCAACATACCCGGGCATAACGCAGTCGAGAAGCGATTCCCAGCGCTTGAGGAACGTCTCAGTATCGGCATTGTACAAAACGTAATCGCGCACGTCCTTGTCCAGCCCGGTCATGGTTCGCATGCGTGCGTCGTAGTAGGGATTAGGCAGGAAACGCACGTCGATGACCACGTCTGCATCGACCGGATTGCCATGCTTGAACCCGAACGAATAGACGGACACCGAAAGGCCAGTCTGAGCAGTACCGTCCGAGTAAATCTGGGAGAGCTTCGTCCTCAGTTCGGCTGGGAGCATGTTCGTGGTGTCGATGACGTAATCCGCCCGCTGACGAACCTGCTGTAACAAGCGCCGTTCGCGCTCGATGCCGTGCGATATGGTTGCGCCATCGTTGCACAGCGGATGACGTCTCCTGCTCGACTTGTACCGCGCGATGAGCTTGGCATCATCGGCATCGAGGAACACGATGCTGTACGTGTAGTCCGCGTCGGTAAGCTCCTGGAGCGCACCTTGCAAGCTGTCGAAGAAGCCTCGTGACCGCGCATCGCAAACGATGGCGAGTTTCTGATGCGAGCCGGCGCTGCTTGGGATCTCGCTCATGCTCACGAGGCTCACGATGAGGTTAGGAGGCAAATTGTCCACGCAGAAGTACCCGAGGTCCTCGAACACGTGCATGGCTTCCGTACGGCCAGCACCGCTCATTCCCGTCAAGATGACGATTTCGGGCATGTCTTGGCGCTCTTGGTTGTTTTCTTCCACAGCCATCTCCATTCGGTTACGGTAGCGGAGCGCGCCTTTTGCGCGCTTCTACGCGCCTTCGTCTCCAGCCGCAACAGGACCTTCGACGTCTGTTGCTTCATTATACTGCTGCAAGACCAGATGCACTTCTCGCGCCACCTCGTCGGGCACCACATGAGCGCCGAGGATGTCGTCGAGCGATGCGGTCTTCAGGTTCTTGAACGATTTGAACGCCTTCAGAAGCGCCTTCTTGCGGACGGGACCCAAACCCGCAACGCCGTCGAGCACGCTGGCGGTCATCCCCTTGCCGCGCAATTCGCGATGGAACGTTATCGCGAACCTATGCGCCTCGTCGCGTACCTGTTTGACCAGGTACAGCGATGCAGAACCGCTGGGTAACACCACGGGCCCGGTGTCCTGCCAGGGAACGAACAGCTCCTCGTCGCGCTTCGCGAGACCAGCGAGGCCTATGTCGTCGATGCCAAGTTGGTCAAACAGCTCGATTGCAGCCGAGAGCTGTGGTTTGCCACC
>CAYOBD010000257.1:0-3398 GCA_964402005.1 uncultured Eggerthellaceae bacterium | reverse complement strand
GGCTGCACCGCCAAGCTGGGCATGAACGGCAAGAGCCATGTCGAGAAGGACATGCCGGTTCTCGAGGACATGCTGGGCGGCTTCTGCATCATCCTGGGCGCCAACGACGGCGTGAACCCCGAGATCGTGCTCGAGGCCATCGGCCGCCACACGGTGGGTACCGGCTCCGCCCCGCAGGCCGTCATCCAGAGCTTGGCGTACGATCCGCTGGACAAGCTGGGCCTGAAGGCCACCGACATCGATCGCTTCTCGCCCGAGATGCAGAACCCCGACATCACCAAGCCTGCAGGCGCCGGCAACGTGCCTGAGGCCAACTACAAGATGATCGCGGCACTCGGCGTCAAGCGCGGTGAGATCGAGAAGAAGGAAATGCCGGCGTTCATCGCCGAGCATGGCATCACCGGTTTCGCGCCGACGCAGGGCCACATCCCCTCCGGCGTGCCGTCCATCGGCTTCCTGCGCGACCTCATGCTCGCTGGCGAGATTCAGCGTGCCATGATCATCGGCAAGGGCTCGCTGTTCCTGGGCCGTCTGACCAACCTGTTCGACGGTACTTCGTTCATCATCCAGAAGAACAGCGGCGAGGAAGCTGCCTCCGCGGCTGACGAGGGCGAGGTTCGTGGCATGGTCGCCAAGTTCATGCGCGAGTTCGCCGAGAGCATGCTGGAAGCTGCAGAATAAGGGAGGTGCGCATATGAGCTCGCTTGAGAAGAGAGTTGCCGAAGTCTTTATGGAGATGGCCGAAGGTCTGGAGACGGGCCAGTTCGGCGCACGCCCGAAGATCGCTTTGACCGGCATGGGCAGCGAGCACGGCGAGGAGAACTCCATGGCCGCAGCCCGCGAGGCTGCCGCTGCCGGCATCGATGTGTATTACATCGGCACGCTCGAGGATCCTGCGGTGACCACGATCAAGGTCGCCGATGACGAAGAGGGTCATGCCAAGATGGACGAGCTGCTCGATTCGGGTGCTGTCGACGGTGCTGTGACCATGCACTATCCGTTCCCGATCGGCGTGAGCACGGTCGGCCGCTCCATCACGCCGGCGTTCGGCCGCCAGATGTTCATCGCGAACACCACCGGTACGTCTGCCTCCGAGCGCATCGAGGGCATGATCCTGAATGCCATCTACGGCATCATCACCGCGAAGGCGTGCGGTGTTGAGAACCCGACCGTGGGCATCCTGAACGTCGACGGCGCACGTCAGTGCGAAATGGCGCTGAAAGAGCTTGCCGAGAACGGCTACCCGATCACGTTCGCCGAGTCTTCACGCGCCGATGGCGGCTGCGTCCTGCGCGGCAACGACGTCCTGCGCGGCACGCCTGACATCCTGGTTACGGATTCGCTTACGGGCAACGTGCTGACGAAGATGCTGTCTGCGTTCTCCACGGGTGGTTCGTTCGAGGCTACTGGCTACGGCTATGGCCCGGGTATCGGCAAGGGCTACGAGAAGCTGGTGCTGATCGTATCCCGCGCGTCCGGCGCTCCGCTGGTTGCCAACGCGCTGAAGTTCGCGGGCGAACTGGTTCGCAACAAGGTGTTCGCGATTGCGAAGGCCGAGTTCGCCGCCGCCGAGAAGGCCGGTCTTGCCGAGGCGATTGCCAAGCGCAAGCCGAAGGCGCCTGCCGCTGAGGCCGAGGAAGTTGCTGCTCCGCCGAAGGAGCCCTGCACGTCCTCCATCCCGGGCATCGAGGTTATGGACCTGGAAGATGCCGTGAAGGTGCTCTGGAAGGCTGGAATCTATGCCGAGTCGGGCATGGGCTGCACCGGCCCGCTTGTCATGATGAGCGATGCCAACGCCGAGCGCGCTGCTGAACTCCTTAAGGAGGCCGGCTACATCGGCTAAGCGCCGCGTGCTTTGCCTGGGTAAGAAAGAGGCCGAGGAGGCTATGCTCCTCGGCCTCTTTTTTGCGGATTGGAGAAAACCATCTGGGGCGCAGGCGTTGGCCGGATGGCTGTATTTGGCTTTTGTGGTTTACTCTGCAGGAACGCCTGTGCGCAGGACAAAGAAGGCACCTTCGAGGAAGCGGTCGGTGTTTGCCTTGATGGTGTCGTCGTCGAATCCTTTTTCTGCTGCATACAGGAGGAATGCATGGAAGAACGCAATCGTCAGGTCGTTGGCGACATCCGTTTCATGCTCCGATAAACCAAGGTTCGTGGCAAGCGGATCGAGAACCGCTCTGTTGCGATCCATGAGGTTTCCGCGCTCGAGCATCGTGAGCATCAGGCCGTCGGCGTATTGCAGGTCGACGGGGAACAACTCGTAGTATTTCTTGGCGATGGCATCCATGTTGCGCGATTTCGGCCCGAAAAACAGCTTCAGGTACTCCTGAGGATGGGCGAAACTGTGTTTGCAGAACAGCGCCCACGTCCGCCGATACGTTTCTTCAGGAGTTTCGTTTCCCGTGGTCGTGTCGATGAGATCACGTACGTATCCGCCCAAATATGAAACGAGCGCCATCGCTATGAGCTCTTCCATGTCCTCAAAGTACAGATAGAGCGTGCCGGAACTATAACCCGCACGCGTCGAGATATGACGGATGGAAGCTTGTTCGAGTCCATCCTCGTCGATGATTTCCTTGGCGGCTGAAACGAATGCCGCCATGATGTCATTGATCATCTCGGGTGAGTATTTCGCCCTGCCCAAAGTTGCCCCTCTTCTACTCTGAAAGATAACTAATAAATATGAATTATAAACGCGTATTATAACGTCATTGTGGCGTTTGTGGCTTTAAAAGTGTGCGGTATAATGCATGCCGTGAACGCCCTCTTCCCGTCGTCTTCTGCAACCGACGGGCCTCTGCAATTGGCGCTTCACTGTTCGTGTGCATGCATTGCGCATTCAGCCAATCTGCAAAACAATGAGCAAATCGGTGGGCATTTCTATGCTCGAAGAGAGAGGGAGTCATTATGGCTATTGACCGTCATGAGTTGTGGGGTAATCTCGGCATGGACCTCGAGACGCACGACGTGTTGTGCTCGGTGTTGCCGCAGGCGTTCGGCGATGTATACCTGTCGCAGGAAAACCGTCCCGAGGGCATGGCCTTCTGGGATATGGTTGTTGCTGACGTCCACGGTATTCGCCCGCGAGAGCTCGTCGACGAGCAGGCGAAGGGTCGCAAGGTGTTCGGTACGTTCTGCACCTATGTTCCCGATGAGGTTGTCATCGCTGGTGACGGCATCGTGACGGGCCTGTGCGGCGGCTCGCAGTTCTGGGTGCCCGACGGAGAGAAATACCTGCCTGCCGACATGTGCCCGCTCATCAAAGCATCTCTCGGTGCGCGCATGGGCAAGACCTGCCCGTTCTTCCGCATCGTCGACCAGATCGTGGGCGAGACCACGTGCGACGGCTAGAAGAAGATGTACGAGATCATGTCAACCCATGTGCACACGTACGTGCT
>CAYOBD010000256.1:0-3423 GCA_964402005.1 uncultured Eggerthellaceae bacterium | reverse complement strand
ATCGGCGTGGGCAGCAGATGCGCGCCTGCGCCACCGACGTACTTGTACAGCGGCAGCCCCGCCTCTTCGGCTGCTGCGCGCGCCACAGCCAGCGAAGCGCCCAGGATGGCATTCGCACCGAACACGCCCTTGTTGTCGGTCGCATCGAGTGCGATCATCGCGTCATCGATGGCACGCTGGTCGGAAGCCTCCATGCCCACCAGTTCGTCGGCAATCTCGGTGTTCACGTGGTCAACGGCATTACGCACGCCCTTGCCCAGATAACGGCCCTTATCGCCGTCGCGCAGCTCCACAGCCTCGAACGCGCCCGTAGAAGCGCCAGAAGGTACCATGGCACGCCCCATCGACCCATCCTCAAGGACGACTTCGACCTCAACTGTGGGATTACCGCGCGAATCCAGAACTTCGCGCCCGTATACATCGACGATAATGCTCATGGCTCTCCTCCTATACGCTCGTGGAATACCGCTTCTTAAAGCGACGCAACTATCATAGCACTGCAGACTCCCGCGATAGGCGTAAGCTGCAAGCACATGATGAGGAATCGGGAAGCTCGGGGCCCGACGAGAGCGCGTCGAAGGACAGCGGGGGCGGCTCCAAGGATTTGCTAGCGCCAAGGATTTCCGCAGACTGTCAACACGGGAACGGTTTGACAACATTCCCCTTCCCAAGTCATAAGGAACCTTATCATCATGTAGGATGCAATCGTAAAGGAACCTCGGCTCAAGAAGGCATGGTATCCTTTGAGCCGACCAACCGGGAAAGGAGGCCCACCATGAACAAATCCGGTTCCGATGGCGGCTTTTTCGTTTGCTTTCTGCTCAACCTGATCTTGAACTCGTTCTGGCTGATACCTGTTGCTGCATACGCCATCGCGGCAACGTTCCTCGGCTGGCCGGCATGGATCGGTTGGACGGCCCTGGTCGTCTGGGTGGTCGCGGTGTTCCTGGTCACGTTGTTCATGTCCTGGTCGATCAGGACCACGACGGCCAGCTTCTCGCCCACCGGCCTGGCTGGCAAAGCAACGGTGCGACGCTCCTCCCAACGGCCGAATAGCCTGAAAGAGTACGCCGAAGCGCACAAGCGCAACGCTATCTACAGCTAAACCAGCCGCAGAACAGAAACGCATCGCCGTCAAGGAGCCGCGCTTAGACGCGGCTCCTTAGCATGTGGCATCCGTCGCCGAAAGCGTAGCAACTAGCATTTAACCGCATGCCGTACGCAGCACTCTCGACAATCACCTCATTCGATGATAGAGCGGTTAGGCATTGTTGCGCGTGAGGTCAAGATAAGGGAAACGGTCGACGATGGCTCTTACCTCCTTGATGCGATGGCCGTAATCGCCCCAATGTACTACGACCTCGTTACCGATCTGCGCCTCTTCAATATCGATGGTCGCCAATGCAATGAATTCGCGGTAGTAATAGCTGTACACAAGGCAGCTCTCAATACCGATATTCTTGCCATCCTTAGTGACAAGGTCTGAATGCCCGCCAGCTAGCTGATGGGGGGATACAGGAAACTCGAGCGGCTTATATTCTTCTCCTGGCTCCATAAGCGAAGCGAAGATATCGAGTACGTCATCGTGATTCCAGCGCAACGTGACGATTGTGCGCCTTTGGTTTTCCGCTTCGGCTTCTAAAGCCGCTCGCCCAATGAAATCGTGATTGAATTTCGCCATCCAGCCCCAACCCACCTCAAACGGCGTTCGGTAGCGCGCACGGAAATCTGCAGGATCTATGCTGCCGGTGAATTCGGTGTGTTTGCCCCAATAAGGGCACGTCCACATGCAATTTGATTGCGGAAAGCCTCCCTCGACGTGATTGACCAGATATGTATTCCACCCCAAGCGTTTGATTCCGAACTCACGACCAGCCTGATACACCATGTCAAACAGTTCGGCACTTATTTCTTGCGGACCCCGCAACTCATAGGCGAGGTTACCTGTCATGCCGATGCGCGAAACCTCAACATCTTCCTCAATACCGGGGATGCCAATAGGACGAGTTTGCAGGAAGGTAACGTCCTGGATGCTTTCGCCTGCGACCTTTTCGATTACAGCGCGGCTCTTCGGACCCGCAATTTGAAAAATGAAAATCGCACGAGAAGAGAATTCAAAGTCATAATCCAGACCCATCTTCTCGACAACAACCATAGGCCATGCAGGAGAGGCGAACATACGGAAACGGTCATTCGCGTCACGTACGGCAAGGCCGTGGTTTTCAATAATGCCTTCTTCGTCGAGCATCACAAGGTGTTTCGCCATACCAATCGGCCAGTTCTCACAATCGTTAATGCTGCAAAAGCTCAGTAGCTTCTGCGCATCGGGACCTTCATAAGTGAACTCGGGAGAACTGCTGAGACCTGCATGGATATAGCAGTCCGTCTTCCATGACATGCTCTCTTCGCGCCACCCATCTCCCTCCCAAATGTTCATGGCGCCGAGTATGTCTGCGTATAGCTGCACATCGGGATATCGGGGAACGAAACCACCTTCGACCTTTTCCATAATCCGCCTCCTCTACTCGACTGAATTAATTGCAGATCGATGACGCTTGCATTATTTCATTTTCCTTATGCGGCCCTTGGAGCTACTGCAAAGTATGCTAGTCCTCATCTTCCCCTATGGTTAGTTCCATCCTATCGAAATGGGGATTCTTCAGGCCGTCGATTTTCCACTCTTTGTCTTCTTTGACCATTTCGATATCGATAGTGCCCTCCACGCTGTCCTTGTAATTGAAACCGATCAAGCAGCGTGCGGTCTCTGAGCCTTTCTGAATTTCAAGCACAACATACTCGAAATCGACCATTTTGCTGATCAGCAGGCTTGTCGGATTGTTCTTAACGATTATGGTCGAAAGGCTGGCGACTGTATCGATTCTCTCGATGGTTTTAAGCGCGTTCGCGGTGAGGTGCCTCTTCAGGCCCCTCATCCCCTCTTCCTTCACATCGGCATATGCCGCATTCAAAGCATATTCCGGACTCCAGCGCCTGAAAAGACTAAATGACATGATTGCTCCTCCTCTTTTGATTTGATCTGTTTTTCCAGATGGAAATACATTTTTTATAAGGAAGCTCAGCCGTTAATACAACAGTCAATAATCGCCGATTTGCCTTTTTATCAACATATATGACATTTTTGTTCTATTTATGATTTAATTCTTTTAGAACCAAAGCATCCCACGATAACCGGGCGAGCCGCAAATAACGCAATCACGCAAGCGAAGACAGGCAGATTCCCCTGGCCAGCACGAGAGGCGATAGGAGCGTGTCATCGCAAAGAGCATGCCATCGTAAAGAGCACGCAATCGTACAGAGCATGCCATCGCAAAGGGCATTCCACCGTCAAGGGCGCGCCATCGCGACAGAAACGAAAACAGCCGCCCGAACGGGCGGCTGTTTCATTCAGCATGAAGCGGCAGG
>CAYOBD010000255.1:0-3427 GCA_964402005.1 uncultured Eggerthellaceae bacterium | reverse complement strand
GTCAAGGAGTTCGCAAATCCGTTCGATTTTGCAGACGCCATCATCGATACCAAGGACCATACGGCTGCTGACGTGGTCATTTGCGGTTTGGAGCCCTCGGGTGCCACGGGGGTGGAAGTCGCGCGCAATGTGAGCAGCGCCGGCAACGCCGCCCGCATCGTGCTGTGCTCCGACGGCTATGGAGACGCGCTTGAGGCGCTCGAGCTTCATGCGGACGGTTATGTGGTTTTGCCGATTGCAGCCGACGAGCTCGGCCGCGTACTGATGCGGGCGTTTCGCAGGGTCCACGACCTTCATGAGCATTCCATCGTGCTCTATGCGCGCGAGGGCATGCGCCGCGTGCGCATTTCGCAATTCATGTACGCGGAAACGGTCGATCACGATCAGGTTGTGCACTTGGCCGACGGCACGACGTACAGTACGCGTATTTCTTCTCAGGCGTTCTTTGATTTGCTAGGGGAAGAGAGGCATTTCTTCAAAGTGGGGAGCTCGTACATTGTCAATGTACGCAAGGTGCGCAGCGTGAATGCGCGGCATTCGACAGCCACGATGATGGACGGAACGGTCATCCCCGTTCCCCTTCGTGTGCGAAAATCTCTCGAAGATGCCATTTTGGCTGACGATTGACGGTCGTTTGTGCGCAAATCTGACAAGTGCTGTCGTAGATGACAGCGATGGCATACAATCGCTGCAATTGATAACGATGGCATATAGTCGCTGTAGATGATGATAACGGCGCGCAATCGCAACAGGGGCGGTTGCAGACGGTACGGAAAGATTTCGACGCCTTACGAGCAGGGAGGCTCATGAGCGGCGCGACAAACGATAGTGGACGCACGGGCATCAGAAAGTCCCTCAAGCGTTCCAGTGGCTGGGCGAAGGCCTTCGCAGGCATCGCGACTGCGCTCGTGGTCGTTATCGTGGGCGTCTTGGCGACGGGCGTGGTGTCGGATGGCCAAGACCCGAATGCCGCCGTCGTTTCCACAATCGCCCAGAATCGTTCGACGCCGAACGACGGACCGGATGCAACGGTTGGCGCGGCCGGCAATACCGAGGTGATCGATGACGACGCGACGCCTATGTCCAGCGGCCTCGAAACCTCTCACGAGTCTGGTCTTAGCTGGGGAATTCGGATCATCATCGTTGTTGGAATCGCAGCAAGCGTGATTGCGTTCTGCTGGCTCATGCATAAGGAGAACCGGAGCATCTCGATCATGCGCAGACGAAAACCTCCCAATGCGCGCAGGGGTCACGCAGAGTCGGAAACATGCGGGGCGCCAGAAGAAAATGAGGGATGATCCCGGTCGGTCAGGATCGTGGCGCAACACCTTTGCGGTTTTAGGGTGCGTTGTTGTATCGGGGTGCAGTACGCGGGGGCGATAGTGGGAAGACACATTAGTTCAGGCATGATCTTGGGCACGGTGCTGCTCGCGGCAGCCGCCGTGCTTACTGTGGCCTATCTGGGCTTCGGCGTGTTTCGCGACGACCATGGTTTCGATACGTGGCTGCTGCTCGTATGGGTCGCCGTAATCGTTGCGTTCGTCGTGATCCTGTTTAGGCGGACGCGCACCCGCGAGATGCTTACGCGGCGTTTCTTCCTATCCGAAGACGGCATCTACAATTTCGAGTTGGGGTATGCGCCGCTGCCGGAGGCGATCGGCGACAACCTTGCATTCCAAGTCGTGTCGTTTGCGGTCTATTCGCTTGCGGCCATGTCGTATGGGTTCGAGGTGGTCGACCAGCCGCAGGATTTCGAGCCTGAGATGGTCATCACCACCACGGCTCTGGATTTCCATTGGCCCGAAGACGCCGACGAAAACGACGGTGCGGTCATCGATCGCTGGGAGGGTTCGCTGCTGCGCATCGTGAAGCCCGACGATTGGTCGGCTTGCGAAACGATCGGGACTTACCGCAATGCACGCGAGCTGGCGTTGCTGCTTGAGGACAGCGGCATGCTTCTTTAGGGGATGAGCAGGCGAAAAGCGGATGATCAGGGTCCTCGCATATGATTCGAACAAAAGCGACCGCATTCGGTTGCGTAGGGCGATTGCGGCCGTTATGGATCGTCTGAGCTGGAGCAGTTTCAGCGTTATGCGCTCGGCTGTCCCGACGGATATAACGAAAAGCGTGCAAACCGTCCGCCCCGGTTTCTTCGACATCATCGTGTGCTGGCTTGATGAGAATCCCGATTCGATTTTCGATGCGCTGGATACAATCCACTCCGACCAGCCAGATGCGTGCATCGTCATCGTGGCGGAGAACGCCGACTACGCACGCAGGGCGATAATGGTCGAGGCGAGCGGTTATTGCCAGGTTGGGCAGGGGATCGATGGGTTCATGCGCGCGATGCTGCCTGCGGTTTCCGATGCGATCGAGCGCCATAGCGGCACAATCGGCTTGCGTTCGAGCACGGGAGCGGGAAACATTCTGCTCGATGATTTCCTGTTTGCGGAGTCTTCGAAGAAAGGCGCCGTCATGCATTTGTCCAACGGGGAAACCATCCTCGTGCGCACCACGCTCCAAGCGTTGTTCGACAGGCTTTCTGCGGATGAGCGGTTCGTGAAAGCGGGCAGTTCGTTCATCGTTAACTTCGATAGCGTCCGCTCGCTCGGCGAGAGCGCGGCAATCTTCCTCAATGGTGAATCGGTCGTTCTGCCTGTACGCGTGCGCAAGCCTGTGAAAGAGGCGTTCGAATCGTTCTGCCGTCGATGAGCTGGCGGGGGGTCGGCTCGAGCGGTTGCACCCGATGCTTGACCCTGACCGCTGCATCCAATGTTGCGGTTCGATCCCAGTTGTCATCTCCGACGCTTGTTGTTCGACCCTGACCGTTGCATCCGATGTTAAAACTGCGTAAGCGAAACGCCTGCGGCAGGGCGGCGCTATACTATCGACTCGATTGGTCCAAGAATCGCCGAGGAGAATGCCATGTCCGTGAAGACGTCTATCGCCATCGCCGCTTGCAAGGTGACGTACAAAGCCATGCGTGCGATGGGGCGCACGGCCCGCGCGCTGCCCGGCAAGATCGCACTGAAATTCGACGGCGACCTGATCCGCGAGCTTTCTGCAGGTCATAAGACCATCGTGATCACCGGTACGAACGGCAAGACCACGACCACGCACATGATCCAGCAAGCCATCATCAACGAATTTGGCGGCGCGGCGTATGACCCGTCCAGCACGAACATGGCGCAGGGTATAGCGACGACGCTGTGCCTGGACAGCACCGTCGGTGGCAAGCGCTCAAGCGATTGGGCGGTCATCGAGAGCGACGAGGGCGGCGCAAAGCAGATCCTGCCCGCGATGCTGCCGCAGGTGCTTGTTGTGACGAATCTGTACCGCGACCAGGTCGACCGCTATCCCACGTGGACCACGGCGCGCGACTACATCATCGAGGCCATCAAGGGCTCGCCCGACACCGTGCTCGTGC
>CAYOBD010000254.1:0-3452 GCA_964402005.1 uncultured Eggerthellaceae bacterium | reverse complement strand
GTCGAATGCAAAACATTCGCCCGCGCCCGCACCCGCACCTGCGCCCGCAGCGGCCGAGCCGCCCTGGGAGGCCGCCTTCCCCATCATGTCCTTCACGGCTTCCGCGAAGGTCTTCGCCTTGCCGGGACCCACCACTATCTCGTAATAGGCCTCGCGGTCGTGCACGAGCCCCAGCACCACAGGGAGCCGCTTCAGGGCAGCCTCATCGACGGCGCCTTCGTCGGCGACAGTCACGCGCAGCCTGGTCATGCAGTTGGCGGCCGTGACGATATTGCCCACCCCTCCGAGGGCGGCAACGATGTCTATCGCTCTCTGGTTGTCCGACAAGAGAATCCTTCCTCAAAGGCTTGAGCCCATCTGCCCGCAGTGGCAGACGGTCTTAAAGGCACATGGCCTCTATCAGAAAAAGTGAACGCCGCCGCAGGTCTCGCCGCAGTGGAAGGTGTTCCACTTCCCACCCGCCATAGCTTCGAGGTCTTCGTCGGTCAGCTCGATGCCCTCTTCTTTGGCAAGCGCCACCAGCTCGTCGACGGTCGTGCAGGCCTTGGCCTTCTCTTGCTGCTCGGGAGTCAAATCCTCAAACTCCATGGCACGCCCTTTCTTCCGAACGATGCTGGCTCGCATTCACCTTGACTTGCCCTCATTTTAGCAGGTGGCTCTCTGCTTCAAACCTGCGCCTTGGCCAACGGACAATCTGCTTTCCCGCCGATTGCGGGTGCTGCGGGCAAGGAAGGCCCGAATGCTGCGCCGCTTGGGCAAAATCCCCTTTCGGGCGTGCTCGCCGACGGCATGCATATGCGTCGCCTTTCGGGCAAAAAATGAGACGGCTGGGACGTTTCCCCGATCTCAGCGTATTATGATTTGGTTGGCAATAGTTGCAGAACGGCCGGTCGGAAGGAATGGTTATGGACTTCGACGAGATGAGCTCCGAGATCAAGGCGAAAGCGCGGGAATGCAAAACCCCCGAGGAGATCGTCAAGCTTGCCGAATCCGAGGGCTACGAGCTTACCGATGAAGAGCTGGAAGCGATCGCGGGCGGCAGCTGGTGCCTGTCGCGCTCGTGCACGGACGTCCACGAGGAAGCCGCATAAGAGAATACGAACTGGCGCTCATAGGAAGGCGGAGAAAGGAGCTGAACATGGGTTTTGAAGACCTGACACCGGAGCAGATGGAAAAAGCGAAAGCCTGCAAGACTGCTGAAGAGCTCCGCGCCGTCGCCGACGAAACGGGAGCGGAACTGCCTGATGAAGCGCTCGAGGCTATCGTAGGCGGCATCGATATGCCGGAATTGCCAGACGAGAGAATCGACTGCCGCGGTTTCTTTATCAGCTAAGCCCCGATTCGATGATTTAGCACCAGACAGAAGGTTGAGCGCCGATCGAAACAGATCGGCGCTCATCATAGTTGCAAGCGTTAATGCACAACAGCGCTACTGCGCGACCTCCTGCAAACAGCGCTTCTCGCCCGCACGGGCTCCCGCAAGAGCCTTCTCATACCAGGTCTCGCCGCCTTCAACGGCCGCATCAAGCGCCGAGATGGCATGGCGGTACTCCTGCAGCGCACGCGAGAAGCTCTGCTCGCAGCCGAAACCCTCTTCGTAACAACCCGCCAGACGCAGCGCGATGCTCCCAAGAATGACGGGATGCTCGCCGCTCTTGACCAGCTCGGCGGCGCGCGCGTACCAGTTGTATGCGGAAACCGCATCCGCCTCGCAGCCGATGCCGTGCTTGCACATGTCGCCCAGCTTATAGCATCCCTCAGGGATACCGGCCTCAGCCGCAACCTTGAAGCACTCGAAAGCCCGCTCCTCGCGCGGATAGGGATGCGCGCGGCCCTCCTCAGCATCAAGCATCATGGAGCTGACCCAATAGTTCTCCTCCGTTTCGAGCTCCTTGGCATCGACCCAGTAGTTCCCCTCGCAGCGGTCGTAGCTGTACACGTACCCGAGGCACAGGTTCGCGACCGCATTTCCCCGACCAGCGGAATGGCGGTAGAGGATCTCCGCAGCCCTGAAGCAGTCGACGCGCTTGTCTCGCTCATCGGGATCGGTGTATCCCATCCCCTCGTCGTAGTAGCAGCCGCCGAAATAGAGCGCATCCTCGCCGTCCTCGTCGTCGTGGCCCGGAAAGGGGAACTCGCGGTCCAAGTAGGGATAGACCATCATGTATGTACGCCCGTCGTATCCTCCCTCGTCATCGAAGATGGGCTCGGTGATCATGATGCCGGGCAGCCTGTCCCCATTCGGGTAATCCTTCATGATTCTTAAATTCAGCTCAAGCACGGGATCATTCCGATGCGTCCAGTGCGTGCCCCACGCCTTTTCGCTGTTCGGCTTAATCATCCAAGCTCACCTCCATATGCAGCTTGTTCCACTTCCCCAGCTTCTCCTTGCCAGTCAGCTTCGCGGACAGCGCCTTGCCACCGTCCATCAGGCGCGCAAGCACCTCATTGCAGTCGGCCGGCACAAAGCCGATGCGATCCTCGCCCGCAAACACCCTGATCGCCCATGCGTCCGCCAGATTCCCCGGCTCGCGCTCCAGCCGCAGATCAGCGCCAGGTTCGAGCTTGCCGACGATGGTGTCGATGCCGTGGACATGCGTCGTGCCTGCGACGCGCGTGTCCTCGATGAGCACGATCTTGCTTTGGAACGGGATGGGCACCGACAGCGGCGTGCCGGCGGCATCCGAAGCGGAAATAAGGCTGCCTGCGCCGATGGTCGCGAGCGCAGTGCCCGCCCCGTCGACCTTTGCGTTAACTTCCATCTTTGTTCCTCTCCGTCAGCTCGCGAAAACGCTCATCATACGCCTGCGCCGCTGCCTTCTGCTCTTCGGCCTGCTTCTTGAGCTCGGAAGTGCGCCGAATAACCCACGCGCCGTCCTCGAGCTTTTCCTTCAATGCATAGGGGTTCGAATGCTTCAGCTCCACGAGCTGCTGGGCGATCACCCGCTCGTGGGCCAGCACGAGTTCGAGCTCGACAGATGCCTCATCCTCGGTCATATCGGGGGCGATGTCCTCTTGCCCCATGCCCTCGGTGGCGACTGCCACCGAACGGAGCACGTCCAGCTTGCCGAACTCGTATGCGGCCTGCGCGACCATGAAGAAGCGCGTCGCCTCGTCAGACTGGCCTGGATGCAGATCTGCATGGAGCCGTTTGATAAGCTCGCGGTGCAGCCTCTTGAGCTCGCGAGAATCAGAAGGTGACATCTGCCGCGATCCGGCTGCGCGCTCCGCTGCCTCGAGGAACGCCTCTACGCTTTGGGCAAGCAGGCTTTCCCACTCGGCAAGCTCCTCGTCGAGCTGCGTCTCGAACTCGTCGGCCGAAAACGCCTCTCCAGAGTTCGCGCGTGCCTGGGCGAGCGCGAGACGACGCTTTGCCCTGCGCGCTGCAATCTGCCATTTGAGCAGGTCGTTTTCCAGATAGCCGATCTTGGTCGCATACTCCGCCTCGATAT
>CAYOBD010000253.1:0-3459 GCA_964402005.1 uncultured Eggerthellaceae bacterium | reverse complement strand
CGATGGCCGCCATCATGGCCATGATCTCCATGACGTCGGCGCCCTCGTCGGTGAATAGGCTGCCGTCAGGGCGGTTGACGAATTGGATGACGCCCAGATTCTCCGTGCTGTTCGAGAACGGTACGCAGACGACCGAGTTAACGTCCATGCCTGCGAAGTCTATTGCCGTCTCCACGTCCTGAAGGGGATCGAAGTTGAACAAACGCTCGGCTTTCTGCGACTCGTACACGCGCCCGACCGCGCCGTCTCCGGATGCGTGCGAACGGCGGGTCAGATCGACCGGCCCGATCCAGAAATACGGGTGCAGTTTTCCGTCGCCTGCCTTGTCGGCATACCATATGGTCGCGCAGTCGGCGCCGGCGTTCTCAACGATGGCCTTAAGGCCCCCTTGCAGCGCTTCATCGAGTGTGGTGGCGTTTGCAATAACGCTTTGAACTGCGCCTATCGCCTTATAGTATTGGAGCATAGAGTTTTCCATGTGCATCCTAACGTCTAAGGATTCGATAGGTTGAAGTATATCAGTGCTTGGGTGGTACAAGGCTGTTACAGGGGTGTACCAAATGGTACAGGGCTGTTACAGGGGTGTACCAAATGGTACAAAGCTGTAACAGGGGTGTACCACCAGCGTTACAGGGGTGTACCACCGTTGCGGCCTGCTACCAGCCCTTGCGGAAGGTGAGGACGTTGCAGCCGTCTATGCGCTCGTAGTGCATGTCGTCGACCGAGCGCTTGGCGATGAGGATCCCCAAGCCGCCGATGGGCACGTCGTCGATGTTGTCGGGCGTTTCCGCATCGGGGTGGGCGAGCGGATCGTAGGGGATGCCGTCATCGATTATCCGCACCGTGAGTGCCGGAGGGTTCGGCGCGTATTCGAATTCGATGCGCACTTGGCCGGGGTTGTCCGGCGTTGCGTCGGGGTAGGCGTAGCGGCACACGTTCACGAACAGCTCTTCGGCAGCGACGCTTAACGGGTTGTACACGGATTTGGGCGCCCTGCGGCGGCGCAGCTCTTCGCGGATGAACCCATTCACATGGATGAGCTGCGTATCCAATGCCGGCAGTATCATCATCGCGCGCTTCTCGGGCGGCACGCCGTAGCGCAGCGTCACCATCGAGAGGTCGTCGGATTGCTCGGCGCCCAGGGCGAATTCGGTGACCGCGCGGCTCACGCCCAGGCTGACCGAGCGCGCGTTCATCCCGGAGTAATTCTCGAGCGTCTTGGCGAGCCGCTCTTCGCCGAACAGCTTTCCGTCCACATTCATGGCTTCGGTCACGCCGTCGGTGTACAGGTACAGCGTGTCGCCGTCCTCAAGTTGGCAGGTGAATTTGTCGTAGGGGATGCCATCGAACAGCCCCACTGGCATGCCGGACGATTCGCGCTTCCATGCCCAGCAGCCGTCATGATGCAGAAGCGGCGGGTTGTGCCCGGCGTTCACGAAGGAGAGCTCGCCCGTCTGGTAGTTCAGGTCGCCGATCCACGCCGTCACGAACATACCGGCTTCGTTTCCGATGCACAGCTGATGGTTGGCGGCATTCACGGCCTCGTCGACGGGAAGTCCGCTTGAGAGGTAGCTGCGGATCTGCGTCTTGGCGGCCATCATGAACAGCGCTGCCGGTATGCCCTTGCCCGAAACATCGGCGAGCACGAACCCGAGCCGTTCGTCGCCTACCAGGAAGAAATCGTAGAAGTCGCCGCCGACTCCCCTGGCCGGTTTCATGGAGGCATAGATGTCGAATCGGTCGATGCTGGGAAACGGCGGAAAATCGCGCGGAAGAGCGGACTCCTGGATGGCTTTGCCCGCCGTGACGTCCTGCTCGGTGCGCCGTTTGACTTCGGCGATGGTGTCGCGCAGCGCGCTTACCGTGGTGTTGATGCCCGTCGACAGCTCATCGAACTCGTTGACTGCGCGCTCGTTCACGCGCCGCGTGAGTTCGCCATCGGTGATGTGGCCGAGTGTTTCATTCGTGCGATGAATGGGTTTTACGACGATGCCCAGCAGCAGGAACCGTGTGACGAGGAAGACCACCACGAGCATGATCAGCATGAAAAATGCATTGTATACAAGTGCGGCCGTGCGTGCCTTGTACACCGTTTCAAGGGGCGCGACTGCGATGTATGTGTAGTCGTCGTCGACGATTGCGCGGATGCCGTGAAGCGCCCCCGTATCGTCGGTGTTCGTCAACATGCGCTGCGATGCCAGATCGACGAGGAACTCGTAGTTGTCGGCGTACTCTGAGCCGAGCGCGCGCGATGCGGGCTCACCCACCATGCGGGGTATGTTGGAGGATATAATCATTTGGTCATGCACGATGAAGACCTGGCCGCCGTACAGCGCCCGGTATCCTAAGGTGATTCCGATGATGCTCATGGCCGATCCGCCTTCGCGCGATTGGATCCCCACTTGTTTCTGCAGGTAGCCCAATTCAGCCAGAAGCTGCGATTCGGCCTCGTCGGATGCGTTTACTGTCTCCACGCAGAATGAAACCGACGAAGCCACCATGAACACCATGACCATGGCCAGCGCAAGCCAGCGGGTGAACGCTGCACTCAAGCCGCTCTTCCACGACCCCGACCGTCGATGCGCGTCGAAGGCGACTGAGGCGATGCAGATAAACGCCAAGATGGCCGTGTTGGTGAACACTTCGAGGAATACGACCGGGCTCGCGACGGATGCCAGGTATTCCGCAACCATCGAAGCATAGCCAAATTCTGTGCCGCCGGGCGCGATTATCAGGTATATGAGCCCGCGCGATCCGTATGAGAAAATCGCAGCGAGCGCGAAGCTTCCGATAATCAACGAGATGATGCGCGCGGCTCCGATTCGCTTCCAGGGGCTTATGCCCTTTGCGAGGTCGGTCGGATGCTTGCGTGCGATGGGCGTTGCGATTGCCGCCAAAACTGCAGCTCCCACGACGATGCTCACGACCGACAGCAGTGGGTCAGCCAAATGCGCATCGTATGCGTTCGTGGTTGTCCATATGGCACGGTTGGTGACGAGTACGCCGGTGATAAGCGCAAGGCCGATGCCGTGATCGACGCCCAGCATGACCGTGCAGAGCGCTACGGGAATGAGGAGGAGTACGAAATTCAGATCGTCGGGCGTTTCGATGCTGAGCGATACGACGCCGAATTGCGAGTAGCACAAGCTTGCTGCCAGGATAAGCAGAAACAGGAACATGAACGCCCGCGCGCGTTTCGATAGGTCAAGCGCTGCGCCCCGGAACAGTCCAGGTTTGGCAGAGTCGCGCATCGCATTCTCCTATCTGCGGGTGTGTCGTTCGGGTAGCGTCCATTCTACACTACGCCTTCTCTACACAGCGGCGCCTCCCCGAAGGGAGGCGCATATCTTTAGCGGCATAAACAAAAGAACCTATGTGATTCCGGCGGGTCGCCCTTCGGGCTAATGTCTGCTCTCGCAGACTGATGCCGGATAACGGGCTTTCGATTCATGCGTGGCA
>CAYOBD010000252.1:0-3488 GCA_964402005.1 uncultured Eggerthellaceae bacterium | reverse complement strand
GCCGGTGCATTCGTATGCGGCGAGGAAACGGCCCTGATCGAGTCGCTCGAGGGCCAGCGCGGCATGCCGCGTCTGCGCCCGCCGTTCCCCGCGCAGGCGGGCTACTGGCTCCAACCGTCCAACATCAACAACGTCGAAACCTATGCCAACGTGGCCTGGATCATCAGCAACGGCGGCGAGGCGTTCGCCGCAATGGGCACCGGGAACTCCAAGGGCACGAAGGTGTTCGCGCTTACCGGCAAGATTCGCCGCGGCGGCCTGGTGGAGATTCCGATGGGCAAGACGCTTCGCGAGGTGATCTTCGACATCGGCGGCGGCATCCGCGACGGCAAGGAATTCAAGGCCGTCCAGCTGGGCGGACCGTCTGGTGGATGTCTGCCCGCGAGCAAGCTCGATACCATCATCGACTACAAGGAGCTCACCGCAACGGGCGCCATCATGGGTTCTGGCGGCATGGTGGTCATGGACGAGACCACATGCATGGTCAGCATGGCGAAGTTCTTCCTCAACTTCACCTCGTCGGAGAGCTGCGGCAAATGCGTCCACTGCCGCCTGGGCATGAAGCGCATGTACGAGATCCTCGAGCGCATCGTAGCCGGCAAGGGCGAAGAAGGCGACATCGAGAAGCTCGAAGAGCTGTGCACTGCCGTGAAGGACGGCGCGCTGTGCGGCCTGGGTCAGACGGCCCCGAACCCTGTGCTCACGACCATCCGCTACTTCCGTGACGAGTTCGAGGCGCACATCAACGATCAGCGCTGCCCGGCAGGCGAGTGCCGCGACCTCATCACCTACTCGATCGATCCGGAGAAGTGCACCGGCTGTACCGCCTGCGCACGGGCATGCCCCACACAGGCCATCACCGGCGAGAAGAAACAGCCGCACGAGATCGATGCAGAAAAGTGCATCAAGTGCGGTAACTGCAGGACGACGTGCCGTTTCGGCGCAATCGTGGTCGAGTAAGGGAGGGGGGTTCGCATTATGTCTATCATCTACACCATCGACGGCGTGGAAGTTTCGGCGGAACCCGGCGAGACCATCCTCGCGTCTGCTACACGGGCGGGCGTTGAGATTCCGACCCTGTGCTACGATGCCCGCACGGCCATCTACGGCGCGTGCGGCATCTGCCTGATTGAAGTCGAGGGCGTGCCTAAGCTGCTGCGCGCCTGCTCTGCCAAGCCGCAGGACGGCTATGTGGTCCACACCGACACCGACCGCGTGAACCGCGCGCGCAGTATCGCGCTCGAGCTGCTGATGTCCGACCATACGGGCGATTGCCGCGGTCCGTGCAAGCTGAACTGCCCTGCTATGACCGACTGCCAGAAGTACGTCGGCGAAATCCGCGAAGGCCGCTACAAGGATGCCGTCAACACCATCTACGAGGTGTTCCCGCTTCCCTCTTCGATCGGCCGCGTGTGCCCGCATCCCTGCGAGGATGCATGCCGCAGGCAAATGGTCGAAGAGCCCATTTCGATTGCGTTCCTAAAGGCATTCGCAGGCGATAAGGTCGCAGACGAAGACCCCTACGTCGTGCAATGCGAGCCCGACACCGGCAAGCGCGTCGCCATTATCGGCGGCGGCCCGGCGGGTCTGACGGCGGCTTATCATCTGCGCCGCTTCGGCCATGCGGTCACCATCTACGATCAGCAGCCCAAGATGGGCGGCATGCTGCGTTACGGTATTCCAGCATACCGTCTGCCCAAGGACGTGCTCGACCGCGAAATCGCCATCATCGCCGATGCTGGCGTCGAGATGGTCAACGGCGTCAAGCTGGGCCGCGATATCCAGTTCGACCAGCTGCGCGCCGACTTCGACGCCGTGCTGGTCGCCATCGGTGCATGGAAATCAGTCGGCATGCGCGTACCCGGTGAGGACCTGGAGGGCGTTATCGGCGGTATCGATTTCCTCGAGCAGCTCGGCATGGGCGAGAAGCCCGTCCTGGGCAAGCGCGTCGCCGTCTGCGGCGGCGGCAACACCGCCATGGACTGCTGCCGCACCGCTGTGCGTCTGGGCGCTGAAGAGGTCTACGTCGTGTACCGCCGCACCCGTGCGGAGATGCCTGCTGCCGACATCGAGATCGAGGAAGCCGAGGAAGAGGGCGTGACCTTCAAGTTCCTGACCAACCCGATCGAGTTCTACGGTGAAGACGGCAAGGTTACCGGCATGAAGCTGCAGATCATGGAGCTTGGCGAGCCCGATGCGAGCGGACGCCGCCGCCCCGTGCCTGTCGAGGGAGCAACCGAGGACATCGCAATCGACAACGTGCTCATGGCGATTGGCCAAACAGCCGATTGCGCCGGCGTGCCGGACGGGCTGCTCACGCAGCGCGGCACGGTCGCATGCGACGAGATGACCTTCCGCACCGAGATGGACAACGTGTTCGCCGCTGGCGACGTCACCAACAAGGGCGCCGGCATCGCGATTGCAGCCATCGCTGAGGCGCAGAAGGCCGCGTTGTGCATCAACAACTTCCTGGAGGGCGACGAAGTGCGCGCGAAAGTGCCTTATTTCGTCGAACGCGAGGTCGGACCCGAGGAATTCGAGGATCGTCCGAAGCAGGAGCGCGAAAAGATGCCCGGCCTCACCCCCGAGCAGCGCCGCGACAACTTCGATCCGATTTACTTCGGATTCACCGAGGAGCAAGCGCGCAACGAAGCATCGCGCTGCCTCGAGTGCGGCTGCCATGACTACTACGACTGCCGCCTGATCCGCTACGCCAACATGTTCGACATCGACGCGAAGCGGTTCTCCGGTGAAGTGCACGACCGCGAGGACGTCCCTGTGGTTGCCGAGGCGATCATCCACGATCCCGACAAGTGCGTGCTGTGCGGCCTGTGCTATCGCATCTGCGACCAAGTGGTTGGCAAGACGTACCTGGGCCTGTACAATCGCGGGTTCGCGACCGTGGTCAATCCGATGGTGCCCGACGAGGCACGCGAGTTCTGCGCAAGCTGCCTGAAGTGCGTCGAGGCTTGCCCCACCGGCGCCATGAAGAGCATCCCCGCCGTCGATCGCGCGACTTACATCGTGTAGGCTGCTCAACCAAGGGGAGCTGGCTTGGGCCCGAAAGGAGTTAATCCTTTCGGGCCCTTTTTCGTGTCTATAAACGAACGCATCGTCTCTTTTCCTTGCTATAGCGCCACGAGCAAAAGCACCAAACTGCATTTTTCGTCCACTCGATCTTTGGAGGTGGACAGGATTTCGATTTCCATGCTACCCATTGTTTTTCTAGGTAATTCGTGATCTGCGATTTTGAATACAGCACATTTAATTTGTGCTTCGAATCAGCACGAAATTCGATTTCTTATCCATGACTATTTTTCATAATTGAACGAGTTCCCTCCCTGCCTTCATGCCCTCATACCTTCCTGTGGCGCTATCTCTATCCACGAGGAACGTACGCGCCCATTGCATCAAGCCTCTGATTGCACAGGTCCGCTTGATTTGTAAAGTCAGCCGAACACCCTGAGAGAATGATGCGTTTGCACAGC
>CAYOBD010000251.1:1334-3518 GCA_964402005.1 uncultured Eggerthellaceae bacterium | reverse complement strand
CACCCCATGCTCCAGGAGCCAGACCGTGTACATGCTCTTTTCATAGCTCTCGATACGAAGCCATGGAAGTCTACGATTCGTCGCGTGTGCATCTCGCGCAGGTGACGATGGGGGATATGCAGGCTTTGCTCGAGCGTCTATCGGCTATGACGCTCGAGGAGCGGCGCCATGTGATCGGCCTCGATCCCAAGCGCGCTCCCGTGATCGTGGCCGGCGTGGTCATCCTTCAGGAAGTCATGCGCATGGGCGGCTTCGATGCCTTTACCGTAAGCGAATCCGACATCCTCGCCGGCATCATCTACTCTGCTTGCAAAAGGTAGGAAAACCAAAAGAGGAGTCTGCACGGTGAATCATTGGGGAGACTCCTCAATGATTCAAAAGGGACCTCCCCGGTGAATCAAAGGGGAGACTCCCCAATGATTCAGAAGGGAATCTCCCCAACGGATTATTGGAATGACAGATTCTCGATTCAGGGAGGTTACGACTTCCAGAGTTCGATGACCCCGTCGACTCCGCCCTGATCCGTTGCGACCAGATAGGCATCAGTGCTGAATTCCACGACTGCTTCGTTCTCGGCATAAGCAACAACTACAAGGATGCCGCGTCCACCTGCAGGATCCATCACGACGTTATAGAGGTAGGCGCCGCCGCCGGTCAGCCAGCTGTCCTCAACTGTGAAGCCCTGGGCCAGTGCGTCGCGGACGGTCGCAAGGTCATCCGTGGTGGTTATGCTGCGAGCGTCTGTGACGATTCTGACGTAGCCTTCGGCAAGCTCGCCTTTGCCTGTTGCGGATGTGAAGCCGGCTTCTTTCACGGTGTCGCCAGCCGCATTGCTGACCGCAACCCTGTCACCAGTAGTTGCGTTTGACCATCCCAAGATATCCCACTCGTAGCCTTGTTGCTTCAGCAGCGCTGTTAGCTCGGGGCCTGTCAGGCCCTGTACGGCATTCAGCGTGATGCCGCCATCGATGTCGAGGTATTCGGTGGGGATGTCACCAAGCTGCACGTCGGCAGGCGCAGTCTCTGCGGGTGCTGCGCTTGCGGGTGCAGAAGAGCCCTCGTCGGCAGGGGCGCTCGACGAGCTAGAAGCCGCGCCTCCCGACGACGAGCCACCGCACGCGGCGAGCCCCATCGCCAGCACGAACGCGCAGCATATGGTTACGAATGCCAGGGTTTTCTTCATCGTTACTCCTTTCCTTCAAGTGACCTTTCGGCATGCGTTGACGGGAGAGGCTCTCCGATCAACTCATTGCTTGCTTATGAGTTGTTTGCAATGTCGTCGAGCCATTCGTTGGCGTAGTCGACGGCCTTCGAATCTCCTGGGCCGGCGGCGTCTAGCGACTTACGGAACCAATCAGCCGCCACGGCGTAGTCCTGGTCCATGCCCCAGCCCTGCGTGGCCATGTACGCCAGGCCTCCCATCGCCCACGCGGCTTTTTTCCCGCTGGCTATCTCCTGGTTGAACAGCTCGATCGCCTTAACGTGGTCCTGCTCGCATCCATAGCCGTACTCGTAGCGCACGCCCAGGTTGTACGCCGCGCCGCATTTGGCTTCATTCGCGTAGTATTCGGTGGCCTTCACGTCGTCCGCCTCGACGCCGATGCCGTTTTTGTACAATGATGCGAGACCCATCCAGCCTCCCGCGTAATTCTCGTCGGCGGCCGCTTGGTAGTACTCCATCGCCTTGGCACCGTCGATCTCGACGTCCTCGGCGCTGCCCTTGTAGTAGAGGTCGCCCAAAGCGCAACGGGCGGCGTTGCGTGTGGCGAACTCGTCGGAGGCCAGTGCCTTCTCGTAGAGCTCGGCGGCTTTTGCGCCGCTCGTCTCGACACCCTCGCCGGACGCGTAGAGCTCGCCCAAGCTGACGTAGCCGCGCAGCTCGCCGGCGTCGATCGCCTGCTGATAGAGCTCGGCGGCCTTTGCGGGGTCCTTTTCGACGCCGTAGCCGGTCGCGTAGAGCACGCCCATGCCGCAGAGGCCCTTGGCGCAGCCCTCGTCGGCGGCTTTCTGGTAGTAATCGACCACCTTGGGCCAGCGGTCTGCGTTCGTGTCCGTTGCCATGACGGCGCCCATCCAGTAGTAGCCCTCGGCGTTGCCCTTGTCGGCGGCCTTCTGGAAGGCCGTGCGCGCCTTCTCCTTGTCGTAGCCGTCTGCACCCGTGCCGAACCAGTAGCCCAGCCCCTC